>PFIP01000108.1:4248-5024 GCA_002782675.1 Candidatus Infernicultor aquiphilus | reverse complement strand
CTACCGTTCGTCTAAAAACACCTTTCTTTATCGGAAAGTACTTAACTAAATTATCTACTTTTAATAATGAATCAGCCATTTATACTCACACTCCTACCAAAAGACCTTTTTTTACTTCTTGGGCAACTTTATCTATATTCCAACACCTTACCAAATGTCCTTCTTCAACCTCAATTAATTGGGGTTCTTCCTCTTTACATCTATCAGTCACAAAACTACATCTCGGATTAAATTTACACCCTTCTGGAAAATGTAAGGGGTTAGGGACAACCCCAGGTATCACATTTAATCTTTTCATTTCCAAATCAAGCCTGGGTATAGAAGTTAATAAGCCAAAAGTATAGGGATGTAAAGGGCTATAAAAGATGGTCCTTTTATTTGCATATTCTACAATTTTACCGGCATACATAATCGCTATCCTATCGGCTATCTCTGCAATAACACCTAGATCATGAGTGATCATTATTAAAGATCCGTTGAACTCTCGTAAAAGTGTCCTCATTAAATCCAATATCTGTGCTTGAATAGTTACATCTAAAGCGGTAGTAGGCTCATCAGCAATAAGCAATACAGGATCACAAGACATGGCCATGGCTATCATCGCCCTCTGCCTCATTCCGCCACTTAACTGATGAGGATATTCGTTTGCCCTCTCTTCTGGCATAGGTATCTCCACTTTTTTTAGTAGTTCTACTGACTTATTTATCGCTTCTTTTTTACCAATCTTGAAATGCATCATCAAGGCTTCTGATATCTGAAATCCCACTGTTAATACC
>PFIP01000108.1:0-4053 GCA_002782675.1 Candidatus Infernicultor aquiphilus | reverse complement strand
ACTATACCTAAAGTTTCTCCCTGGTAGACTTCAAAATCTACTCCATCAACTGCTTTTACTACCCCTTCTTCAGTAAAAAAATAGGTCTTTAAATCTATTACTTCTAATAAAAGTTCTTTTTTATTTATAATCATTTTACAATTCACCTCGTAAACGTGGATCAAGTATATCCCTTAAAGTATCACCTACAAGATTCCAAGCTAATACAAATAAAACAATAAATATTCCCGGATACAATACAGTATACCAGTATTGTCCAGCATGACCAGGAGCACCTATAATCCAATTTCTGGCAAAACTGACCATCTGTCCCCAATCTGCATATCCTACCGGTGCACCTACTCCTAAGAAACTTAAGGCGGCAGCAGTTATTACCATAGAACCGATACTCATAGTACCTTGGACCATAACGGGGAATATAGTATTGGGCAATAAATGTTTCCAGATTATTTTAATATCTTTAACTCCCAGAGCTTTAGCTGCCATAACATAAGTTTCTTCTTTTGCTGATAAAATACTTCCTCTTATAAGTCTGGCATATCCCATCCATCCAAAAACAATAAGGGCAATCATAACTTTATCTAAGCCTCTTCCCAGTATAGTAGTTAATACCATAGCAGCAACCAAAAAAGGGAAAGATAAAAATATATCAGTAATTCTCATTAAACCCTCATCTATCCATCCTCCAAAATAGGCAGAAATAGAACCGATAAAAACACCAATAAACCCTGCAACTGTAACCGTGATTAAACCAATTTTGAATGCAGTTCTTGTTCCCCATATTAATCCATAAAATATATCATATCCACCTTCAGCAGTTCCACAAATCGCTTTATCATATTTTATCTCTGTGCCCATAAAGTCATATACTTCTCTTATATCATCTGAGATAGGGAAACCAGGAGGTTGGGGATTTACATCCCAAGACATCCGAGGTACTTGGTAAGGATTATCTGACAAAGGTGGAGCAATTATTGGGGCAAATAAGGCAATAATGATAAAAATAAATAATAGTACAATTCCCACTAAAGAAGAGGCATTGCTAAATAACTTTCTAACCGTTCTATTCATTCTTTCCTTCTCACTCCAATCTCACCCGCGGATCTATTAAGGCATAAGATATATCAACTATTAAATTACCCACTATCATAAGGGTAGCAAATAATAAAGCAAAGCTGATAACTGACCCAGAGTCCAATTGTTGTGCAGCCGTAGCAGCCCAAAATCCCAAACCCGGATAAGTAAATATAGTTTCTGTTATCATAACACCTCCCAGCATTCCTATGATCATCATGCCGGCAACGGTTATAACCGGTATTAGAGCATTTCTTTTTGCATGCAGATGAATCACAGTATGTTCATCCACTCCTTTAGATCTCGCCGTCCTCACATAATCTTTTCTTAAGGTATCCAACATACTGGAACGGGTTATCCTAAGTAAGAAAGCCCAGGAGATATAAGAAAGCGTGATTATAGGAGCAATAAGATGTCTCAAGGCATCTAAAAATATAGAAATATTACCATTTAATAACGCATCAATAGTAATTAGATGAGTATAACTATGAAAATTGGAACTAGCATAGACTATATCTTGAGCCCAGGAACTCAACCTCCCTGGTGGTAACCAGTCCAAAATTCCATAAAATATAAATAAAACTAATAAACCAAAAACAAAAGTAGGCAAAGACCATCCTATTATGGCAGTCACTCTAATCGTCTGGTCCAGCATATCATTATGATGGACAGCGGATATCACTCCTAACCATATTCCCACCAATATTACCGGAATGATAGAATATAATACCAGTTCTAAAGTAGCGGGAAATCTCTGGCAAATTGCATCCCATACAGATTGATTAGCAGTTTGTGACCAACCTAAATCCAAACGGACTATCCTTTTAAGCCAATTAATATAGCCTAAAGGAAAGGGGTCATCCAAATGATATTTATTTATTAACCTTTCTACTGACTGCGGATTCTTAAGGGTAGAAGGATCATGGATATAAGTAGCTAATCTTTCCATGGGGCTTAAAAGAGAAAATACGCAAAAAATCAGAAAAGTTACTCCTAAAATTATTATCGGTAACAATAAAAAACGTCTTATTATATAAGCTAACATAATTTAATTCTCCTTAAAAAACACTGGGGTAGAGTAATTATGTAACCCTACCCCAGTAATTATTATTATTTTATTCTACTATTACTCACTCTTAGAAAGAGAATAAAAATCTACTCCTGGACGTATAGAATTATAGTACCATCCTTTAACCCAGGCTCTCTCTACATGGTGACCTATTGGTTGATATATATAGAGAGATATGGCTTGATCATGGGCTATTTTCAATAATTCTTTATAGATTTCTTCTCTTTTTACATGATCTGTTTCCTTAAGTGCTTTTTCTGTTAAAGGATCAACGTTCTTTTCTGCAAATTCTTTATAAACTTCACCGAAGTAACTACTATAATCACCTTTACTCCCCATATAAACCGGGACCCAATTATGGGGGTCAGGATAGTCTGCTAGCCAACCTATAGTGAAAATAGGAAGTGTTTCAGTAAGAAAAGCTTTAAGATATGCTGACCATGGCATTCCTACTGGAGTTATCTTAAATTTCGGGTTTATCATCTTTGCATAGGTGGCAAGCATATCAACGGCAGCCTTACGTGTATCGTTTCCTTCATTATAGAAGATATTAAATTCACAACCCTTTTCCCAGAGTTCACCATCCCAGGCTAACTTGAATTCTTCCATAGCCTTTATTATGCTAAAATCATAGAATAATGATGGATCATCTGAAAATCCTAGTATACCTTTCGGTATTGGGCCTGAATTTCTAATAGCTTGTCCTTTAGCAATTTTGGTAATAAATATATCATAAGGGAATAGATATGAAAATCCTCTTCTAACATGCACATCAGAGAAGAAATCAGCTGGTATTCCCTTTCCATCTAATTTTCCGCTACCTATATACGGACTTTCTGCATTAATGGTCCATGGGAACATACTTACCACATTAGATAGTGTTGGAAGATTTTCTATTACCCTTACACCTTCCATTCTTTTAACTTCGCTTAGATACTGAATAGGTACATAGGCCAAGTCTGCATCACCAGTCTGAAGCATTAATTTTCTAGTAGTCCATTCAGCTACACCTTTTATTTGGACATTTTTAACCTTAGCCGGTCCTTGCCAATAATCATCAAACCTTTCTAGCATCACTATTTCTTCTGGTACCCATTTTTTTAAAACAAATGGACCAGTACCATTTTCAATAGCATAAAGAGGATCATTCTCACATACAGGGTCATGATATTTCCACCAGGTATCTACCTGACCATCCCAGGCACCTTGTTCTATAGCCCATTTTTTATCTATTATTGAGGCCCAGGAACCAGAATGAGCAAGAATATTCAATAAAGGACCGTAGGCTTGAGCTAAATGAAAAATAACATTATTTCCATCAACTTCTACTACTTTATTTACATAATCAGTAACAACCTTTACCATTGCATCTTTATAATTTGATTTAAGTTCTCCCCTGGTATCTCCATTTTCAAATAAATCGCTGTAATTTTCAACACCAGCAAGTTCAACAGCTATCTCTTCTATGCTATGAGTGGCTAATAATGGTTCAAAAAGCATCCATACTGGACCACCAGCTCTATCAAATATTAAAGCTCTCTTAATACTATAAGCTACATCTTCTGGAGTAAGAATATCTCCATTATGAAATTTTACATCTTTTCTTATCGTAAAAATGTAGGTTAAACCATCATCTTTAATGAGCCCATTCTCTACTGTTGGAACTTCGGTGGCCAGCATGGGTACAAACTCAGAAGTGCTTTCACCTTTATAATTAATCAAGTTATCATAGCAGTTATAGATAACCTCTCCGCTAGCAGTATCATAAGCCCAGTGAGGATCCATCGATTCAGGGCCTCCTATAGTTGCCAATATCATGGTGTCAGGATTTTTTACTTCTGCAAAGCTAAATGAAGCAAATAACATAATTAGGGCTAATAATAACCCCATTGCTAATAGATTACGTTTCA
>PFIP01000002.1 GCA_002782675.1 Candidatus Infernicultor aquiphilus | reverse complement strand
GCAATTGGTCAATTGATGAATTGGAGAATGGTTAAATTATGAAAGAAGAAGATGTAGAGAATTTAAACCAGAAAAATGAGAAAGAAGGATCAGTCGTTAAGGGAAAAGATTTGCTAGTCGATATAGGAGAGGAAGTAAAAGAGGCTTATCTCAGCTATGCGATGAGCGTAATAGTGGGTCGAGCCTTACCCGATGTTAGGGATGGATTAAAGCCAGTCCATCGCCGGGTATTGTATGCCATGGGAAAATTGGGTAATACTTCCGATAAGGCTTACAAAAAATCTGCTCGAATTGTAGGGGAAATACTTGGCAAATATCACCCTCACGGTGATGTGGCAGTATATGATACTATTGTGAGGATGGCCCAAGATTTTTCTTATCGTTATCCTTTAATAGATGGACAGGGAAATTTTGGCTCGGTCGATGGTGATTCTGCTGCCGCGATGAGATATTGTGTAACTGGTGATACTTTACTTTTAAGCGACAAAGGCATTATTCCGATTAGAGAGATTTCTAATGAGAAGGAATGTGACATAGACTTAAAAATCTTGAATTATGAAGGCAAAAAAAAGAAGGCAGTTAAATTTTTCAACTCAGGCCAGCATAAGACCATAAAAATTACCACTGAACAGGGATATGAATTAAGGGGTACCTATAACCACCCTATTCTCTGTTGGGAGGTCAATAGATTTGGCATACCTGATTTCACTTGGAAGTTATTAGAAGATATAGACAAGAATGATTATGTTTTATTAAGTCGAGGAGCAGCCCTATTCAGCTCAAAAGATTTGGATTTAACCAAGTACTTCCCCAAAAATAAAAGTTATAAGGATGTTGGACTTCCTTATAAAATGAATAGAAGTCTCGCCTTTTTATTGGGAGCCATAGTTTCAGACGGGTCATTTCACCAGAAACAAATATTATTTAATAATAAAGATTTTGATTTTTATAACAAAATAAAAAAGATTATTAAGAAACAGTTTAAAGGTATCAAGCTTTACGAAAGAGAGATAAAGGGTGATTGCCGAGAATTAAGTATCTATCAGCAACAAGTGGTTGAGTTTTTGAAGAATATTGGTTTAGAAGGTACTACTTCTGAGAACAAAACTATTCCTTTTAGTGTGTTATTGTCCAGAAAAGACACAATTCGGGAATATTTAAAGGGACTTTTTGAGGGTGATGGTTCAATTGTAGTACATAAAGATAAAAGACATAAGGGAAAGGTTATAGAGCTTGTTTATAATTCTAAAAGTCAAAAATTAATAAAACAGTTAAAAATTTTACTTCTAAACTTTGGAATAGTTACTACTTTTCCTTATCGAGATAAAAGATCTAATTGTTACAAGCTGTTGATATCAGGAGTTGAAAATATTAAGAGGTTTAAGGAGGAAATTGGTTTTTTTTCTTCAAAAAAACAGGCACGCCTTTTAGAGATTGATAGTATCAATGGGAAAAGGATGAGCAAAACCGACTACATCCCCTTCTTGAGTACATATCTGAGACAAAATTATAAAAAAGAGTTTATAAAGAAGCACAATTTTGACCGTTACAATAATCTGAGAAGGTATAAAGATGAATTAATAGGATATCTTCAGGAAACGGATAAAAATTTAATCGAATGGCTATTAGAACATAATATATTCTTTAATAAGATAAAGAAGGTTGAGAAATTAGAAGAGGAAAATGTTTTTTCAATCAGAGTAAGTAGCAAATGTCACTCATTTGTGGCCAATGGATTTATTAATCACAATACTGAAGTTAGAATGTCCAAGATCGCTGAGGAATTGCTGGCTGATATAGATAAAGAAACAGTTATTTTTGTCCCTAATTTTGATAATTCTCTAGAAGAACCGGAGATATTACCCGCCAAAATTCCTCATCTTTTAATTAATGGTTCTTCTGGAATTGCAGTAGGAATGGCCACCAATATTCCTCCTCATAACCTGAGCGAAGTAATTGATGGTGCAGTTTTAATGATTGAAGACCCTGATGTTTCTTTAGATAAATTAATGACTGTAATTAAAGGACCAGATTTCCCTACCGGAGGAATAATTTGCGGTCACGAAGGGATAAGAAAAGCCTTTGAAACCGGGAGGGGGAGTATAAAATTACAAGCGGTAGTATTTACTGAAGGGGTAGATGATGATAAAAAAGAAAAGAAAAACCCTCGCATAATTATAAAAGAACTTCCTTATCAAGTAAACAAAGCCTTGTTAGTAGAAGATATTGCCAGTCTAGTTCAGGAGAAAAAGATTGCTGATATTACTGACTTAAGGGATGAATCAGATAGAAATGGAATGCGGGTAGTTATAGAGCTAAAAAGAGGTTGCAACATTGATATAGTTTTAAATAATTTATATAAACATACTAAAATGAGAATCTCTTTTGGGATAAATAACTTAGCCATAGACCATGGTCGGCCCCGGCTTTTAAACCTAAAAGAGATGCTCCAATGTTTTTTAGAATACCGTAAAGAGGTAGTAGAAAAAAGGACTAAATATGAATTAAAAAAAGCCAAAGAGAGAGCCCACATCTTGGAAGGCTTAAAAATTGCTTTATCTAATATTGATGAAGTGGTGCAAATTATTAAAAAATCCAAAAATGTTAGCTTAGCTCATAGTGCACTTAAAAATAGATTTGGATTAAGCGATATTCAAGCTCAGTCAATTTTAGATATGAGACTACAGCGACTTACTTCTCTGGAAACCGAAAAGATTTTAGAGGAATATCTAGAGTTAATAAAACGTATTGCCTATTTAGAAGATATATTACAAAATAAAAATAAACTTATGATATTAATAAAAGAGGAGTTATTAGACTTAAAAGAAAAATATGGTGATGAAAGAAGGACCAAGATAATTAAAGATGAAGAAGAACCTGATATCGAAGATTATATTTCTGAGGAAGATATTGTAATAACCTGCACCCAGGACGGATATTTAAAGCGCCTTCCTTTGAGTACCTATAGAATGCAGGGGAGGGGCGGCAAAGGAGTAATCGGAATGGGCACCAAGGCCGAAGATTTAGTAGAACAGGTCTTTGTTACCACCAACCTTCACGATATTTTATTTTTCACTAGCAAAGGTATAGTTTATAGAAGAAGAGCTTATCAGATTCCTGAGGGAGGCAGAACCTCCCGAGGGGTAGCCATAGTTAATTTATTGGGCATAGAGAAAGATGAACATATTACTACCCTTATTCCTATAGAGAGCTATGAATTGGCCGAAGAATCAAAAGAAAAAAGCAAAAAGTGCCTGTTTATGGCCACTAAAAAGGGGAAGATAAAAAAGGTCCCCCTTTCCTATTTTTCTAACCTAAGAAATGTAGGAATTATTGCTTTACGTCTTTTCCCCGAGGATGAACTGATTGGAGTAAGGCTTGCCGGAGAGGGGAAAAAGATTATTTTAACTACCGAAAGAGGAAATTCTACCTGTTTTTCAGTGAACCAAATAAGGCCTTTAAGCAGATTCACTTACGGGTTAAAAGGGATTACTATTAACGAAAATGATTGCCTTCTGAATATAAGTTTAGTTGATCTGGAAACAAACGAAGATTTGTTATTAGTTACCGAAGGTGGATTTGCCAAAAGAACCCCCATCAAGGAATTTAGGGAATTAAAGAAGAGAGGTGGCAAGGGAGTAAGGTCTATCAAACTAACCAAAGAAAGGGGTTTGATCGTAGCAGTTAAAGTAGTAAAAGAGGAAGACGAAATAGTCTTAATCAGCCAGCAAGGAAAAGTAATTCGGGTTCCGGTTAAAGAAATCCGTAAAACCGGAAGATATTCACAAGGGGTTAGGGCCATGAAACTTGCTCCAGAAGATAAGGTAGCCAGTGTTGCCCTGATATCCAGCGAAAGAGTGGTCCTGTCAGAATAAAAACTATTTTTAAAGGGTTGACACCAATGAGGTAGGCAATTCGAAATTTTGACAAAATTGAACTCAGGTGTTAAAATTATAAAAATTTAATAAGAGGCCAGTGATAGGAAGAGTAGGTTAAAGAATTTCTTAGCGGAGGAAATTGTTGACCGAAAACCACCCTGGAGGCTATAGATGAATCTCTGATTATTTAAAGAGTAAATCTTTTGGGAGAAGACCCTTACAGCTTATAAGAGAGCTCTGATAAAATTATAATTTCAGAGAAATAGAGTGGAACCGCGAAAATCTTTCGTCTTTACCGATAAGGCGAAAGATTTTTTTATATATATATGAAAAAGAGGTGGAAAAAAATAATTATGAAAAAAAGAGAGATTAATATTGGAATATTAGGATTAGGTACGGTAGGGCAAGGCGTTCTTAAGGTTTTACAGGAGAATCGAGAATTTATCGAACAAAAAATATATCCTAAAAAAATAATTCTGAAAAAAATAGCGGATAAAGATAAAAGCAAGGTTCTTCCCGATAAAGGTCTTTATAAAATATTCACCGATTCTGCTGAGCAGGTAATAAATGATCCAGAAATAGATATTATCGTGGAGACTATAGGCGGTTTTGAACCAGCAAGGAGCTTAATTGCCCAAGCCCTCAAATCAGGAAAGCATGTAGTTACTGCCAACAAAGAAGTGATTGCCCAGGCCGGCTACGAGATTTTAAGTTTAGCTCAAAAAAATAAGGTTCACTTCCTTTTCGAATCAAGTGTAGCGAGTGGTATACCAATAATAGGTGTGCTTTCTCATTCCCTTACTTCCTATAAACCAAGAGAAATAATAGGGATTTTAAATGGCACCACCAATTATATACTGACCCGGATGAGTGAAGATGGTAGTGATTATGAGGAAGCTTTAAAAGAGGCTCAGGAGAAAGGATACGCTGAAGCCGATCCCAGCAAAGATATTGATGGGTTTGATACCTTTAATAAAATATTTATTCTCTCTGCAATTGCCTTTAGAGCTAAAATTAATCTGGATAATATCTATTATGAAGGGATAAGAAATATCTCTAAGCTAGATATCGAATATGCACGGGAGTTAGGTTATACTATTAAGTTGTTAGCCCTGGCTAAAAATAAGGGAGAGGAGTTGGATATCAGAGTTCATCCAGCATTGATACCCCAGAGGCATACTTTAGCCAATGTTGGCGGGGCCTACAATGGTATTTTGGTTCGAGGAGATGGATTTGGAGACCTGATATTTTCTGGCCCGGGGGCAGGTGCTCTGCCGGCAGGTGGTATGATCGTTAGCGACATCATAGAGATAATAAGGAATTTTGATAGTTATAACAATAATTATAACTATTTTGAAGTAAAAAAAGTTAAGGATTTTAAAGAAACTCACTCTTCTTATTATCTAAGGATAAGAGTAAAAGATCGGCCGGGAGTATTAGCCGAGATTGCGGGCTCTTTTGCCCAAAAAGAAGTTAGCTTTCTCTCAGTAATACAAAAAGGAGAAGCTGGCGAAGTGGTAGATATAGTTTTTTTAACTCATTTAGCTAAAGAGGGGAATGTTCAGGAGGCGCTTAAAAAAGTCGCTTGTTTAGATTGTGTAGTAAAGATATGTAATGCAATTAGGGTAGTGGATATTTAATTTAGGAGAAAATTTATGGTAAAAATTCGAATTCCAGCTTCTTCAGCCAATTTAGGTCCAGGGTTTGATTGTCTTGGACTGGCTTTAAAACTTTATTTATATCTGGAGATGGAAGAAATAGAAGAGGGTTTAATTATTGAAGGACAGGGAGAAGGTGCAGAGGAACTTGACCAGGGAAAAGATAATTTAATTTGGAAATCAGCTGAATTAGTTTTAAAAAAGGCAGGCGGGGATAAATCTAAAAAAGGATTAAAGATAAAGACTTTTAATCAAATTCCAG
>PFIP01000047.1 GCA_002782675.1 Candidatus Infernicultor aquiphilus | reverse complement strand
ATTAATATCCTTAAAAGAATAAATGACCATTCTTTCTCTATTGCTCGGGCAGTTTTGGGGAATTTATAAATTATAGCTAGTGAGGTAAAAAGATGCTTAATATAATTACTATCGGACCACATCCTGATGATGTGGAATTGGGGATGGGGGGTTCTATATTAAAATTTACCAAAGCTGGCCATCAGGTTACTATCGTAGATTTAACTGATGGTGAGCCTACCCCTCGAGGCAATCCCGAGACAAGAAAAAAAGAGAGTGTTAAATCAAGCAGACTATTGGGTATAGAAGAAAGAATCACTCTTGATTTTCCCAATCGATATCTCCGGGATGAAATAGAAACTCGTCAGGAATTAGCTGAAATTATCAGAAGGCTTCATCCTGATATTATCTTTGTTCCTTATTGGATAGATGCTCATCCTGATCATATCGCTGCCTCAAAAATAGGTGATGCTGCTCGTTTTTATGGAAAATTTACCAAAACAGAGATGAAGGGAAAACCCTTTTATGTGGGAAAAATATATTATTATGTTGCTTCTCATCTAAGAATATGCTTCAAACCTTCGTTTGTTATGGATATAAGCAATGAGATGGAGATGAAGATAGAAGCTATAAGATGCTATGAATCTCAATTTGGGCCTTCTCCTGAAGGTCACCAGATATTTGAATGGATTTTAAATACTAACCGTTACTGGGGAAACCTTATTGGCAAAGAGTTTGCTGAACCATTTATCTGTCGGGAGGAGATCGGCATTAAAGATATTGAGGCACTTTTGTAAATGAAAAATTAACCCCCTCCGATAATCGGAAATAGTTTAATTTTGCAAGATTTTCTAACAAAGTAATCTTCTTTTACGAGTGAATCTTCCACTTTAATAAAAAAGATATCAGCGGAAGATATTTTAGCCTCTTCTAAGATTTTGTGAATGGTTACCGCTTTAGAATAGTTTAGCTCTATAGGGCTAAAGGAATATTTATCTTTTAAATAACCTTCCAGTACGATACTTATCTTCATTATCTTCATTATCCGATCTCCTCAATAAGCCAATCTAAACCTAATTCGATTAGTTTGGCGGAGGTAGGAATTCCGCTATCGGGATTCCAACCCATCAGTTCATAGCGTAATTTTAAAGCTTTTTCAAAATCTTCTTTATTAATGGCGAATTTTCCCTCTAAGGGTCCACCCTTAAAGTTCTGATAGAAGACCTCAGGAAGAGTATCATCTTTGGTAGTAAAGCCTTCTCGACAGTTAAAGACACGAGCCATATTGATGGAGCGTTCTCCTACTTTCATAAATTCAAACCAGGTGGTCTTCCAGCCGGTAGTAGAACAGATAATCTCGAGGAGCTCTTCCATAGTCCCTACACTACGAGGGACATAACCAAAATCACAGACCCCTAAGGTGTCAAGTAAAGACCAGTAGGTATCCAGTATTTTAAATAGGGTTACTTTATTTTGCCCAATATCAGTAGGAGATACTGGTTCTAAGATGCCCAAACCCTTCATTTCTTTTATTCCGTAGGAATCTTTATCTTTAAAGTAAGTATCATGAGCGGCTTTCATATGGTCAGCCCCATAGTCAGCTAAGGCATATTGTAGCCCTACTCCAATCTTTAATCGAGGATCGTGCATGGGAATCTCTTGTTTCTTGACCTGATGGATGAATTTTTCTGAACCCTTACCTATTTTTTGGGCAGCAAGATAAGATCCTTCTGCCAAGAGGTCTCCTAATCCATCTCGATGGGCAATCTTTTCTACCATCTTAAGCATCGCTTCTTTATTACTAAAAGTAAGTTCTATCCCTCCGGTATCTTCCTTGGTAAGAAGGCCTTCTTGGAAGCATTGCATGGCAAAGGCGATAGCCATACCGGTAGAGATAGTATCCATAGTATATTTATTACAAAGTTCATTGGCTTTGGCAATGTATTTTAGATCAGAAATACCACAGCTAGAACCTAAAGAGGTAATAGTCTCATACTCTGGGCCTCCGTAGGAAGGATCAACTTGAAGGTCTGATTCATTTATCTCTACCACCCTTTTACAGCGGATGGGGCAGGCATAACAACCTATAGTCTTCTTTAAAATAGTTTTATTGTAGGTCTCAGCAGTTAGGTTTTCTCCTTCTTTAAAGTAACCGGTAGTCCAATTATAGGAAGGAAGGCAACCCGCTTCATAAAAAGGGCGGACCACTGCCAGAGTACCTAATTCCCGAAGATCTCGACTTAGGGGATTTTCCATAACTCTTTTAGTAATTTCTTTGGTTACTTGACTTACTCTTTCTTTATTGTAAAGTTCTATCGGTTTAGTTCCTCTTACGGCAATAGCCTTTAATTTCTTAGAGCCCATCACTGCCCCCAGGCCATTTCTACCGTTAAAGTGTTTTAATTCATTTACGATATTGGCAAAACGGACTAGATTTTCACCGGCAGGGCCAATTTGAGCAATCCTAACTTTATCGTCAGCTAATTCCTCTTTGATGATCTTCTGGGTAGTTCCGGTGTCTTTCCCCCAGAGGTGAGTAGCAGCTTTAATCTCTACTTTTCCATCATTAATCCATAGGTAGACTGGAGTAGTAGAAGCACCTTTTGTGATAATGGCATCAAGGCCGGCCTTCTTCAGTTCAGGCCCCCACCAACCTCCAGCCTCAGCTTCTCCTTCAGCTCCAGTTAGAGATGATTTGGCACAGACGGTGTAGCGAGGCATAGCCGGAGCAGGGGTACCGGTTAGGACACTGGGGGCGAAGATAAGCAGATTATCAGGAGATAAAGGATCGGTTTTAGGTTTCATTTCTTTTAACATATAATAAAGCCCAAGAGCTCGACCTCCCCAGTAAGTACGATAAAAGGTCTCGGGAGGATGTTCTATCCAATATTTTTTTGAACTTAGATCAAGGTGAAGTATGCTCCCAGTATAGCCATAAGACATAACTTGCACTCCTCTCTTTTGGTTATTTAAAATTTATTTTATTAAACCTGTTTCTAAAAATTCAAGTAATCTCTCTCTTCGGTTTAATTCTGGTTTATCAATAACTATTTCTAAAAGACTTTTTAGCATTCTTCCTAATTCTACTCCTTCCTGGTACCCTAAATCAATCAAGTCTTTTCCGTTTATGGCTAAGTCTTTTAATGAAACCGGCGGCTTTTCTTCTAAAGCCTCTCTCACCTGCTGTTCCATTTTTTCTAATTGCTTCAGTTTAGCAATTTTTTTACCTATCTTAATATCAGTCCGCTTTAATTCTAAAACATTCAAAATGTTTTCTTCGCCACATTTAGAAATAAATTGTCTAATATTTTTTGGATTGAGAAAATCAATTGCTCGCCAATCCTCTTGGACCAAAATACTAACCTTTTTAATTATAGAATTCTTAAATTTTAATCTGCGCAGTATTTTAGCTGCAACTTCTTTTCTGCTTGTCTGAGAATTAGAGGGGGGCTGGGTTATTTCACTCAGTAAAGCTACCAAATGAAGAGCTAAATCGGGGGGAAGATTATTCAAAAGATTTAAAATATGTTCAAAGAGATCTTTATTCGGGCAAAAATCTTCTCGGTAAAAGCCAACACATCTTTCTAACTCAGGAAGAATAAACTGTAATAAGCCCAATTGTTGTAACAATTTAAACCCTCTTTTAGGAAAATTGCTTAATAATATTTTAATCAATTCATCTCTAATTCTTTCCGGGCTAACTTTTTTAATCAGTATGCTATTTTTCTTTATCTCCTGGAGGGTAGCTTGATCTATTTTAAAATCAAGCTTGCAGACCATTCTAATCGCCCTTAACATCCTCAAGGGGTCTTCTTTCATCCGCTCAGAAGGGTCTTCTACGCCCTTTATTACCCTTCGTTTAATATCTTCCAACCCTTTAAAATAATCTAATACTCCTTCTTTTTCCCCCCAGACTAGAGTATTGATAGTAAAATCACGATGTTTTAAATCTTCCAGTAGAAGTGATGTCCATTTCGCTACTTCTGTCTCTTCTATTCCTTTTAATTTATCTTTACCTCTAAAAGTGGTCACCTGATAATTAACCGCTTTGATTACTACCATAATTGTACCGTATTTTTCTCCTATCGGGACAACTTTATAACCTTTAAAGGTTCGAGAAATTTCCTCTGGGGTAGCTGAGGTAGTTATATCCCAATCGTGGGCTTCTTCCCCCATTACTAAATTACGAATACAACCTCCTACCACCAAAGCCTCATAACCCCCATCATTTAACTTTTTTATTATAAATAATGCTCCCGGGTCTATATCTTTAAGCCCTATTTTTAAATTAAGCTTATCGTCTTTTTTCTTTTTTTCCATCTTAAAACCCTAAATAATATTTGAATAATAAAATTACAAAATGATTACAACCCAAAAAGTAAATAAATTTGTTAACCTGGGTTCCTGCTTCCGCAGGAATGTCAGAGAGTGCGTCATCTATCATTATGAGGGCACAATATATTGTGTTCCTCTATCCTTATTATTCTAATTTTTTATCTTTTTAAATAAGCCAGACATTCTATGTGGCCCGTCTGAGGGAACATATCAATCGGCAGGACTTTTTCTAATTTATAATCATCCTTGGTCAGGTATTTTAAATCGCGGGCTAAGGTAGCCGGATTACAGGATACGTATAAAATTTGTCTTGGTCTAATTTTTACAATTTCTTTTAATGCTTCCTCGGAACAACCCTTGCGGGGTGGATCTACTATAATAATCTGGGCTTTTTCACCCCTTTTTCTCCATCTGTATAACCACTCCTCAACTCTACCGCTAAAAAATTTTAAATTAAAGATCTGGTTTAACTCACTATTAATTTTTGCATCTCTAATGGCACTTTTTTCTATTTCCATACCATACACTTTCTGGGCATAATTAGCCAGATAGATAGAAATGGCCGCGGTACCGCAATAAGAATCGATAACGGTCTCCTCTCCGCTTAAATGCGAATACTCTAATATTTTTTCATTTAATATTTGCGCCTGGGCTACATTAACCTGGAAAAAAGACTGGGGAGATATTTTAAACCTGAATGGGCCAATGGCATCTTCCAAATCAACCTTCCCTTTTAAAAGTCTAAAATCCTTTCCCCATAAAACTGACCTATAGTCTTTATTAATATTTTGATAAATAGAAACTACCTGAGGAAATATTCTGGTTATACTATTTAAAATACTTTGGTCAAATCCTAGAATCTCTTCTTTGGTGATAAAGACCATCATTATTTCTCTATTATTTCTACTTTCTCTGATTAATATATTCCTTAAATTTCCTTTCCCGGTTCGGCGATTATAGACCACAACTTTTTGTAAACTTAATAGTTCTTCCAAATAACTAACCAATTTATTAATTTGCGAACTGAACAGGACACATCCACTGGCCGGTATAAAATCATAACTGCCCGCTCTATAAAATCCTAAATGTAGCTTACCTTTTTCCTGTTCTACTTGAAAATGACCTTTATTACGATAACGCCAGGGATATTCCATCCCGATGACCGGTAATACTTCTACTTTTTGATGACCTAATCTCATAAGAGCATCCTGTACCATTACTTTTTTTATTTCTAATTGTTTTTCATAAACAATATGTTGTAATTGACAACCTCCACAAAAATTATAAACTGAACACCGGGGTTCTACCCTAAAAGGAGAAGATAAAATAATTTCCTCTAATTGTCCTCGAGCAAAATTCTTTTTTACCTCCGTGATTTTTACTCTCACCCTTTCTCCAAGAATTGCCCCGGGTACAAAAACGGTAAAATTGTCAATCCTGCCTATCCCCTCTCCCTGATGAGAATAACCGTTTATAATAAATTCGTGATCTTCTTCTAAATGCACTGGTTTATCTTTCATCTTATCTCCTACTAAGTATTAATTTCGCTATCATTTTCAGATACAAATCCTAAATATATTAATGATTATTCATCAAAAAAATTGAAAATATTTTTTCACGCCATATGAGATATGATATACTCTATACAAATTAACCTTATTTATTTTATCACATTATAATTCCTATATATAATTCCAAATACAAATCTTTGCCATTTTCCTATTTTAAATCAATTCTCCCCTAAAATCAGCAATTTTTGAAAATTTTAAAATTTTTTTTAAAAAACACTTGACAAATATTTTTTTACCTTATATAATTGCTAATAGCAAATATTGCTAATAGCACATAGGTTAGTGACAGAATGAATAAAAGCATAATAGATCTAATCATTGAATTAAAAAAAGGCTGTATGGAAGATGAGAAACATGTTCGAACTAGATGCAATATTTCTTTTGTAGAATACAAAGGGATCATGGGAATTGATATAGAAGAAAGAATGACCTGTAATGCTTTAGCTAAAAAAATGGGTTTGTCCCCTTCCAGAGGGAGCCGAATAATAGATAACTTGGTTAGAAAAGGCTATCTATTAAGAATGGTAAACCCGGCAGACCGAAGATCTTTTGTGGTATCTCTTTCTTTTAAAGGAGTTAAAATTAGAAAACAGATTAAGCAGGAAAGGAATAATTGTGAAAAAAGAATCATAAAAAGTTTTTCTGAAAAAGAAGTGGAATTAATAAAAGAAGGACTAGAATTAATTACTAAGATTTTTAACTAAAAATAAAAATAATTTTAAATTAAAAAGGAGAAAAGGATCGATGGAAAATAGTAAACCAATAGAAATAGAAGTAGAAGTAAATGAAAATAATTTTCAACAGGAGGTTTTAGAATCCTCTACGCCTGTTTTAGTAGATTTTTGGGCTTCCTGGTGTATGCCTTGCCGGATGTTAGCTCCAACTATTGAAAAATTAGCTGAGGAAAACCAGGGCAAGCTTAAAGTATGTAAATTGAATACTGATGAGAACCAGCACATTGCTGCTCAATATGGTATCCAGGGGATACCTACTTTGATCTTCTTTAAGGAAGGCAAAGAAGTTGATCGCACCGTAGGAGTATTACCAAAACAGAGGCTACAAGAAAAACTAAATTCTATTCTTTAATTTTAACTTACTCCAGTCCTAGCTTCACTCCCTTGACTTTTTATAAAGTAGGGGCGTATTGCAATACGCCCCTACTGGCGTAGTTTATTAATAAGCATATTTAAATCTAATATACTTTTCTGTATCTCCATCAATTTATTTTTAATATTATTTATATTTAATTCTTTATTATCAGCACTACCTTTAGTCTCGTATTCCAATCTTGGTAATACTAGCCCAAAGGTTGATTTTAATTTTTCTATACTCTCTCCTATCTCTTTAGCTTCTTTGCTTCTTCTGTCTATCTCAATTCTTCCACCAGTCAAAACTCTTTCTCCTTCAATAGATAAAGTTTCTCTTAATTCTGGAATATGAGTTTTAATTTTTAATTCTTCTTCAATTTTTCTAGAAACTTCCTCCATTGCTTCCTCTTCTCCGTGAACTATAAATATTTTTTTAGGTTTGTTTTTAAAGCCTTTTATCCACCACATTATTCCTTCTCTATCCGCATGACTTGAAAAACCCTCCAAAGAATGTATTTCAGCATTTACCTGAATTTCTTCTCCAAATATTTTAACCACCTTCTCGCCCTCTTTTATCCTTCTACCTAAAGTACCATTGGCTTGATAACCGACAAATACAATACTGGATTCTTTTCTCCATAGATTATGTTTTAGATGATGTTTTATCCTTCCCGCAGTACACATTCCGCTGGCTGAAATTATTACTTTACTTTCCTGGGAGAAATTTAATTGTTTAGATTCCTCCACAGTTTTAGTAAATTTTAAATTATGAAAATCCAAAGGGTTATTCCCCGCTTTGATGAGATTTAAGGTCTTTTCATCAAAACAATCTGGATTTCTCAAAAATATTTCGGTCGCTGAAACAGTTAGGGGACTATCTATATAAACTGGGACCTTTAAAAAATCCTGATCTTCAGTTTTAATATATTCATTATAGTATTTATTTAGCTCATAGATTATATCCTGGGCTCTTTCCACTGCGAAAGAAGGAATTACTACATTCCCGCCTCTTTTTACCGTAGTATTTATAATAGAGATTAGTTTTTTGGCATCATCTTCTGAGGGGTGATGCAACTTATTTCCATAAGTCGATTCTACCATCAGATAGTCTGCTTCATCGATAAGAGAAGGATCTCTTAAAATTGGCCTATCCCTCCTCCCTAAATCTCCTGAAAATACTAACTTAGTCTCTTGGTTATCTTCTTTTATCCATAGCTCAACTATGGAGGAACCTAATATATGCCCCGCATCTCTAAATCTTAAAGTAATTTCCTGGTTCAATTCTATTTTTTGGTCATATAGAACCGGTTTAAAATATTTCAAACTCTCTTCCGCTTCTTTCACGGTATAGAGAGGTTCTCTCAACTCTTCTCCTGATCTATTTCTCTTTCGATTATCCCATTCATTCTCCATCTCCTGAATATGCCCGCTATCAGGGAGCATAATAGAACTTAGATCAGCAGTCGCTTTAGTAGAATATATGTTCCCCTTAAAGCCTTTCTTGATCAGTTTGGGTATTCTTCCGCTGTGGTCCATGTGGGCATGAGATAGAACCATAAAATCAATCTCTTCAGGATTAAAATTAAAAGGCTCATAATTCATCCTGTTAATTGATTTGCTCCCCTGAAAGAGTCCACAATCTATTAAAAATTTAGTATTCTTAGTTTCAATTAAAAAATTAGATCCGGTAACCATTTTGGTAGCACCTAAAAAAGATATTTTCATCTTAGTTCCCCTTTTAATAAGATAATATTTCGGTTATCTTTGACTTCATCTCACTCTTATCACATATTATATGATGTAGTATAGGCTTATTTTTAAGGTCTTTCATTCCTGGTGGAATTGGTAGCTGGCTTAAATTTGCCATCTTTTCAATTAATTCAAAATCATCGTATTTTTTATATTCCTTACTTATTGATTCCATTACACTGGTAGTAAATTTAAAGGGGCTGGCTGTGGCTACAATAACTGTTTTGGTCTGGTCTTGAGTTTCATTAACATACTTCTTATAAACCACATAACCTACTGCAGTATGAGGGTCAATTAAGTACCCTGATTCTTGAAATACTTCTTTTATCGAGTTACGAGCTTCTTCTTCCCGGGCAAAACCCCCAGAAAAGCCCTCTAATTTATTCTTCATCTTCGGAGTTACTTGATAAAAACCCTTTTTATCTAAGGAGTTCATCAGCTCGCTTACTTGTTCGGTCTTTCCCTCGCTAATATCCCATAACCATCTTTCTAAATTACTGGAAACTAAAATATCCATCGAAGGGGAGATAGTCCTTACTAATTCTCTTCGCTTATCATATATGCCGGTATTAAAAAAATCCGCCAGTACCTTATTTTCATTAGAGGCACAAATCAATTTATGTAGCGGTAATCCCATACTTTTCGCATAGTATGCAGCTAAAATATTCCCAAAATTACCAGTAGGAACCGTTATATTTATCTTTTCGCCAACCTTAATTTCGCCTCTTTCTAACAGATTTAGATAAGCATAAAAATAATATACTATCTGGGGTATTAATCGTCCTATATTTATAGAATTTGCGGAAGAAAAGATAAAATTTTTCTCCTCCATCTTTTCATTAAAAATGGGGTCTTCAAATATTTGTTTTACTCCTCTTTGCGCATCATCAAAATTTCCCCTTATCCCTATCACGTAAGTGTTTTCTCCTTTTTGGGTTAACATCTGTCTTTTTTGTATTTCACTAACTCCTTCTTGAGGAAAAAATACTATTATCTTGGTCCCCGGTAGATTAGCAAACCCTTCTAAAGCTGCTTTCCCGGTATCACCAGAAGTAGCAGTTAAGATAACTATTTCTTGCTTAAGATTTAATTTTTGGGCGGCCTTTCTTAAAAGATGAGGAAGTATCGATAAGGCCATATCCTTAAAGGCTAAGGTCGGACCATGATAAAGCTCTAAAAAATATGCCCCTCTCTTCTTGATAAGGGGAGCGACAACCTTAGTATCGAATTTCTTATCATAAGCTTGTTTTATACAAGAGATTAACTCATCTTCTTTATAATCAGTAAAAAAATCTTTCATTACCAAATAAGCTAATCTTTTATAATCAAGCCCTTTTAATTTATGTAAGTCTTTATTTATCCGAGGTATAACCATAGGAACAAAGAGTCCTCCATCATCAGCAATGCCTTTGATAATTGCCTCGGTGGATAAAAATCTTTTTTTGCTTCCTCGGGTGCTCTGGTAATAAAGATTATTTTCTCCCATATTCTCTCCTTAATGGTTAGCAGGACAGGCGTATGCAATACGCCCCTACTTTTTATCTCTTGTATTTCTTAACTAGCTAACCGGGTAACTAATTAACCAACTAACCAATTATAAACGCTATCCGCTATCTGTTACAAATAACGACGCATCTCTTCTCCCGTTACTTGACCATAAAGCTCAATATAAGGTTTTACCGGATTAGATAAGATTTTTGGGAAAAGTACTTCTTCAATCTGAAAAAAGCCTACCGACTCGGTCATTTCCACAAGTATTCTAATAGGTTTTTCATCCCCTTTAATAATTTCTACCTTTTGAATAGAATTGGCGGAATATTTATGAATATCCCCTACCTGCGGGATACGGGATAAAAGAAAAACAATTCTTGCCCTACCTTTTTCCATATCACACCCATCTCCAATTAATACCAACCCGGCTTCCAAGGAATGAATATCCTTGGTGACCATATGTCCTGAAATGCCTTCCACAATTAAAGAACGAATCATGGTCTTTTTTTCAATATCTTCAGCATAAACCTCACTTAAGGTTCGCTCAATAATCGGCATAGCCAGAATAACTCCTAAAAACTCATGATTATCCCGGCCTATCGACATACCAACATCATGTAATAAAGAGGATATCAATACTGCTACCTTACTCTCTTCTGCAGTGCCAATCTTTTCTTCTTCCAGACAAAATTTAATCTCCGCCTGGCATAAAAGATCAAACATAATTAAGGCATTCAAAGCTGTTTTTCTCATATGCACCGGGCCATGGTCATTATAACCTAACCTTTTTATAGAAACTATATTAGCATAATTCTGTAAAGCCTGAGCTTCTGCATCATTAAAAATCAAAGAAGCTGCCCTCGCTGGCTTTCCGCTTAACCTATTCAATATTTCCTTTTCTATTTCTATTTCTTTGGGTGATTTCCTCATCTATCCTTCCTCCTATTATATAAAACGATTACCCAGATTAATTATTATAATTTACTTTTTTAGAGTAGTTTTTATCTAAGCAACTAAAAATGTTTTCCTGCTAAGTATTTTTATTATGCGTTAACCATTACCAGGATAAAGGCAAATAAAATAATTATTAATAAAGGTAAGGCCAACAATTTATAAATTTTTGCTAAATCTGCCTTAAAATAATCTTTGGTTACCACTAAGCATAAATGCACCGGAGAAATCATCATACCTATATAAGCACCTACAAAGGCAAACATAGCATAATTAAGATTAACTTCATTTTGTAGCACCATAAAAGGCAGAAGAACTGGGAAACATATTCCTACGGTGGCAGAACTAATCCCAGTGAGAATTCCTACCAAAAAAGGTATTATGAATAAAACCACCAGGCGAGGGATACCTAACCCGGTAAAGAATTCAGGTATAATTATAATTATACCAGTAGCCCCGAGCATTCTTTGAAAAATCATTATACCAGCAATTAAAAATAAAATATTTAAATCTAAGTCACTTTTGATAATGTCTTTTACGTCCTTTACTTTTATTTTAGATCTATTTAATAAAATCAATGATAATATAACTATACTCAAAGAGATTAAAAAATCTAATTTTACAAATAATACAAATACTGCTATTAAAAGAATGGGCCAGGTTCCTAAAAATAATTTCTTCATATTTAAAAAAACATCTTTTCTATTAAAAAGAACATCTTTTCTATTGGTGTTCTCTATTATATTTCTTTTAATATTTCTTTGTTCCCAAACTAAACCAATTATAAATAACGCAATGGTTAGGGGAAATTGTACCTTTACAATCTCTCGAATTTCAACTTCTAATAAAGCAGAAAATAATATAATGCTGGGGTATAGAGGCCAAATAAGTTCCCAAATATGACGAAACCAATAATTTATAAAAGTTTTTTCTTCGGCTTGTAAATTCATTCTGCTAGCCACTTCGTTTACCATAGGAGCAGAAAACATTGCGCCTGCTGGCATAGGAATTAAACCTAAAAAAGCGGGGATAAAAGCTAAAATCAATCTATGGTCTTTAACTAATTTCTGCAAAGAATCTACTATATCTCTTAAGCTTTCTATTTTTCTTAAAACTCCGCTTAACAAAAAAACCAAAACAATTATTCCAAATAACTTAAGAGTCATAGAATCTATTATTGCCAAAACAACATTTAAGATTATATCTTTTACCCTTAATCTAAATAATATCCCTAATAATAAGGAGGCAAATATCATAATATATCCAAGATTCCATTTCTTCCTGATTAAAAAAACAATTAACCCAACTACTCCTAATAATTTTATAATTCCTGCCACTTCAATTTCCCCCATTTATTTTTTCTGCAATTTATTTTCTGTATCCTTCTGTTTTTTTTCTTTTATTTTATTTGCTTCCTCTCCAAATTTAACTCCATGGATATTAACATTAATCTTTAAAATATTTAAACCGGTCATAGATTCAAGAGCGTTCTTTACTTTATGTTGAACTTCTTCTGCTACCTTAAAAATTCCTACTTCATAATTTGTAATAATAGAAATATTAACTGTTGCTTCTCCCTGCTTCATCCACACCTCTATTCCTTTAGCAAGCTCCTTTTTGGGCAGTACATTAGCTGAATCTCCTTTATATCCGCTACTAATGCCAACTACTCCTTTAACCTTTATGGTTTCAAGGGCAGCAATTATTGCTACTACTTCCTTTGAAACTGTAATGTTTCCTAATTCTTTGGTTTTATCTTTAATAACTTGGTTTTCTATCATTATCTTCTTCCTCTATTCCTCTCTTTCCCCTTTTTTCTTTTTAATTCTAGGGGGGTAATTTTTTATTCTGTTTTACCTATTCTTTTTCTTTGTCTTCATAAAATATTTTATCAATATTTATCTTGATCTCCTTTGTTTCTATTCCAATTGTTTCTAAAATATATTCTTTTAACCTTCTTTGAATTTTCTCCGAAAGTTCGGGTATGTTTACATCCTGTTTTACAGAAAGACGTAGGTTTATATTTATTCCTCCCGTCTTTACGATATTAATTTCTGGCTTTACTTCCTTAACCTCTCCCATCCCCTTTGCTACTTTTAAAGCTAAAAGTTTTATAGAGCCAGTAGAAATTTTAATCTCGCCAAACGAAGTTTTTTGAACCACAGAAAGGCTTTCTCTATTATATTGAGCCTTCCTCCAGATTAAATAAATTAACAGAATAATTATTAAAGCTGCTATTAAACCCGATATGATCTGGTTGAAAAGATTGGAATAGAATAGATTATAATAATAATTTACTTTCCATACCAAAATTTCTATAGAAATAAGTTTTAAAGAAATTAAAAAAACAATACCTGAGACAAAAATCATGATTACCAAAAATAAAACAAAAATTAAATTATTAAAATTCTCTCTGTTCATCTTAGCATCATCCTTTCTATTTTATTATCTTACCATTACAAGATATTCAAGGGGAAATTCTTTCCCCTTGAATATCTTGTCTTTAATATTCTTCATAATAATAAATCATGTTCCTTATTTAAGGTATAGGAATTATTGAAATTCCTATACCTTAAAATATTATAAATAAATAACATAATAAACATTAATCTTAATTAATATAACATAATAAACATTAATTAAAATATTAATTTATTAATGCATCTTCGCCAAGTGGTTCTAACCTATTTCCCCTTTAACAACAAATCAACAATTCTCCTTAAATCTTCTTTGCTATAGAATTCAATATTTATCTTCCCTTTCTTGCCATCATACAATATACTTATTTTGGTCCCCAAAATATCTCTTAATTTTTCTTCTGCTTCCGGAAAATTTTCAAGAGTAATATTTTTTACTATAAATGGTTTTTTTGGTGCTTTTCCTATCTTTTTAATTAAGTTTTCAGTATCTCTTACTGATAAATCATTACCCATTATTCTATTACATACTACTCTTTGTAATTCTTCATCTTCCAGGCTTAATAATAATTTGGCGTGACCAAAAGAAATTTTCCCTTCGGATATATTTTTTTGTATCTCTGAATTCAATTTTAAAAGTCGGATAGTATTAGTAACTAAGGCTCTACTCTTTCCGGTTACCTCTGCTAATTCTTGCTGAGTAAGTTTAAACTCATCTATCAATCTTTTAAAAGCATTGGCTTGCTCAATAGGATTGAGATCTTCCCTTTGAATGTTCTCTGCTAAGGCAATTTCCAGACTTTTTTCATTACTAAAATTTTTAATAATTGCTGGTATCTTTTTTAACTTAATTTCTTGGGCCGCCCTTAATCTTCTTTCTCCAGCAACAATTTCATAACCATTAGCAATTTTTCTTACTACAATAGGTTGGATTACTCCGTGTCTTTTTATGGATTCTTTTAGTTCTTCCAGTTTTTCTTGGTCGAAATTCTTGCGTGGCTGAAAAAGATTGGAAGTTAAGCTTTCGATCTCTATTTCAGTTATAAATTCATTTTCTTGGTGGTCAATCTTGGGAATAAGGGCTTCTAACCCTTTCCCTAATCCTCTTTTAACCATTTGATATCACCTCTTGGGCTAATTTTTTATAAGCTATCGCCCCTTTAGATTTTGCATCATAGAAAACAACCGGCTGGCCATAGCTGGGAGCTTCGCTTACTCGAACATTTCGTGGAATTATTGATTTAAATATCTTTCCTTTAAAATTTTTTTTCACTTCTTCTATCACATCACGAGAAAGATTAGTTCTGGTATCATACATGGTTAGTAAAATACCTTCGATTTCTAATGATGGGTTAAGAATTTCTTTAACTAAATTTATAGTATTTAATAATTGCCCAATACCTTCTAAAGCATAATATTCACACTGGACCGGGATGATAACCGAATCAGCAGCAGTAAGAGAATTTAAGGTTAAAAGACCAAGGGAGGGGGGGCAATCAATAATTATATAATCATAATCGTCCTTAATTGATTTAATCACTTGCTGTAATTTGTTTTCTCGAGAGCTATAATTAACTAATTCTATTTCTGCACCGACCAATTGTATCGTAGAGGGTAAAACATCTAAATTTTTTATCTTGGAGTGCAAAATAATTTCTCTTATAGGAGCTTGGTTGATCAAAACGTCATAAATGCATCTTTTAACCTTTGATCTATCTAAACCTATCCCACTGCTCGTATTTCCTTGAGGATCTATATCAATCAATAAAATCTTTTTTTTATACAAGGACATAGCGGTGCTTAGGTTTACTGCGGTAGTGGTTTTACCTACTCCGCCTTTTTGGTTGGTGATAGCCAAAACTTTAGTCATAAATATTCCCCCCATATATATACTTAATTACACCGGCCGTACTCAAATTGCACCGATTTAATATAAGGATGGTTTATTTTTTACAAAGATGTTCCACGTGGAACATTCATTGATAATCAAAATTTTATAAAATTATAGTAATTTTCTTGTCCCCGCCATATTTCACCCCTTTTAAGAAGTAGGTATATATATTATCTTATCTAGGAATGTATTTATATTATCAAAAATATCTCAAAAATGCAAAGGTCTTTTTTGGGGCACCCCTTCTCTCCGCGGATATCCTAAAGGAGTATTTTTTATTTTCCTAATCACTAAGACATATCTTTCTTGCTTTATAAAAGGAACTTGAATATTTTCAACTTTAATCAGTTCTCCGCCTAAAAAATTAATTGTATTAATGCCTTTTTCGGTTTCTTCTGGATATGATCTTCCTTTCTGAGCTATAAATAATCCCCCTATTCTAACCAAAGGAAGGCAATATTCACTTAAAATATTTAAAGGGGCTACTGCTCTGGATATTACTAGATCATATTTCTCCCGGTAATCCGAACATCTCCCAAAAGTTTCTGCTCTTCCATTAAGTATCTTAACTTTCTTTAAATTCAATTTTTCTATTAATTTTTCTAAAAATATTATCTTCTTCTTTTTTGCCTCCAGGAGAGATAATTTAATCGAAGGGTAGACTATTTTAATGGGAATACCTGGGAAACCTGCCCCGGTCCCTACATCAATAATATTTATTTCTTCTAGATGGATATACTGATTAATAACTTTTATACAGGCAATAGAATCTAAAAAATGTTTGATAATGATTTCTGAGGAGGTTTTTAAGGAAGTTAAATTTATTTTCTGATTCCATTTGATTAATAAATCCAAATATTGGGAAAAGCCTTCTAGGTAGGCCTTATTAAATTCAATCCCTATTTTTTGAGCACCTTCCACTAAAATATTTTCATCTTCTTTTAACAAAAAATAAATCGCCTCTTTTTATTTTGTTAGTTAGTTGGCTGTTTAGTGGTTAATTAATTATTACAAGAAGACACGACACGTCATGCCTTTACGCTACTAAAGTAAGAATTTAATATAAAAAACTATAATTCAAAATCAAAAGCTTTTTTTCTCGTATCTTACGGCTATTGTTATGATGTCTTTTTAGTGCAGGGAGCGTATTTATCCGCCCCGGTTTTTTGGGTACTTCTTTTAACGGGTTCGATGAATCGAACCCCTACCTCTGGCCTCTGAATTCTGGATTTTTCTTTTCTCTTTCTTCTCCACTATATAGTATATACTAACGACTATTCACTATCTACTTGTTATGTTTTTCCACAATTTATCCACATATCAAGTAAAATAAAATATTATAACTTGGTTATTCCCAAAAAGCCAAAAATATTTTCAACAGATTACATATAAGGTACGTTGCAGATAATTTTATAGTAAATTATGACTTTTTGGTTATAATTATGTTGTAGGGACACAATGCCTGCCTGTGCG
>PFIP01000169.1 GCA_002782675.1 Candidatus Infernicultor aquiphilus | reverse complement strand
CTTTAGTACCAGAAGATCCCAGCATTTTATTGACTATTGCTGGTATGGTTCCTTTTAAACCAATATTTTTAGGGCAGGTTAAATCTTCCTTAAAAAGAGCCACTACTTGCCAAAAATGTATTAGAACAAATGATATTGAAAATGTAGGAAGGACTGCTCGACATCATACTTTTTTCGAAATGTTAGGAAACTTTTCTTTCGGCAATTATTTTAAAGAAGATGCCATAAAGTGGGCTTGGGAATTTTTTACCGAGGTTATGGGGTTTCCGGAAGAAAAACTATGGGTCTCCATATATCAAGATGATAACGAAGCCTTTGATATCTGGCATAATCTGGTAGGTCTTTCTGAAAAAAAGATTATCAGATTAGGAGAAGAAGATAATTTTTGGAAAGTTGGCCCGACTGGACCTTGTGGACCTTGTTCTGAAATATATATAGATCTGGGTAAAGATAAAGCCTCCCAAGAGGGTGGCGGAGTAGGAGTAGATGGCGAAAGATATCTTGAATTATGGAATTTGGTATTTATGCAATACAACCGTAATGAAGATGGCTCACTTACTCCTTTACCAAAAAAGAATATAGACACTGGTTTAGGTTTAGAAAGAATAGCCTCTGTACTGCAAAATGCTGATACAGATTTTGAAACAGATTTGTTCTTGCCCATTATAAAATTTGTGGCTCAAAATGCAGGCATAAAATATAAAGAAGATAAGAAAAAAGATTTAGCCCTAAAAGTAATTGCTGATCATATTAGGGCTTTGGTTTTTATGGTTTCTGATGGGATAGCTCCTTCTAATGAAGGACGGGGTTATGTTCTTCGAATGCTATTAAGAAGAGCCTTCCGTTATGGAAAGATTATTAAATTCGATCAACCCTTTTTATACGAAATCGCTCCTATGGTGATAGATTTAATGAAAGAAGTTTATCCAGAAATACCTAAAGAAAAAAACCAGGTCTGCCAAATAATCCTTACTGAAGAAAAAAAATTCCAGGAAACTTTAAATCTAGGGCTACAAATCTTAGATAAGATGAAAGAAGAATTAAAAGAAAAGAATAAAAATAAACTTAGCGGGGGAGAGGTATTTAAACTTTATGATACCTATGGATTCCCTTTAGAATTGACTAGAGACATTCTTGAGGAAGATGGCTTTGGGATTGATGAAGATGATTTTAAAGATGAAATGAAAGCTCAGAGAGAAAGATCTCGAAAATCTTGGGTGGGAACTAAAGTTACTGCTGAAGGTGATAAAATTAAGCAGAAATTATACCAGGATATTTTAAAAGAGCAAGGAGAAACAGAATTTATTGGCTATGATTTTGATGAAGCTAAAAGCAAAATAATGGCTATTATAAAAGAAGATAAATTAATAGATGAGGTAAAAGCGGGAGATAGATGTGAAATAATTTTGAAGAAAACACCATTTTATGCTGAAAAAGGTGGACAGATTGGAGATCAAGGACTAATTATCTCTTTATCTGCCGATGATTTATTAATTGAAATATCAGATACTCAAACTCCCCTGGAAGGATTGATAACTCACTTTGCTGAAATCAGAAAAGGGGAAATAAAGGTTGGCGATAAAGTATTAGTTAAATTAGATTTATTACGTAGAAAGGCAATTGCTCGAAATCATACTGCTACACACCTCTTACACCAAGCACTTCGAGAAGTATTGGGGAACCATGTGAAACAGTCTGGCTCTGCAGTAAATGATGATCATCTACGTTTTGATTTTAACCATTTTGCCACTTTAAGTAGAGAAGAAATAGGAAAAATTGAAGATTTAATAAATATAAAAATATTAGAGGATTTAAAAGTGGAGACAAAAATATCCACTTTTGATCAAGCCAAACAAATGGGAGCAATGGCTTTATTTAGTGAAAAATATGGCGAACAAGTAAGGGTAGTAAAGATAGGAGAATTTAGTTTAGAATTATGTGGGGGAACTCATCTAAATTCTACTTCTAATATAATTCTATTTAAAATATTAAATGAACAAGGAGTGGGGAGTGGTTTAAGAAGAATAGAGGCAATAACTGGAGAAAGAGCTTTAGAATATATGGAAGAAAAAGGAAACATTATTAACCAAGTTTCAGATAAATTACAAACTGCACCTGCTGAAATATTAGCCAAGATTAATCAGATTATAGCTGATAATAACTATATGAAGAGAGAAATTAAAATTATTCGAAATAAATTAGCTCACTATGAAGTGGATAGTTTGATTTCCCAAAAGAAAGAAATCAAAGGAGTAAATGTTATATCTGCAAAAGTTGAAGCAGTAGATTTTGATAACTTAAGGAATTGGGGTGACTTGATTAAAGAAAAAATTAAGTCTGGTGTAATAGTATTGGGTACAGAATTAGATCAAAATAAAGTGGGACTATTAGCTATGGTAACTGATGATTTAGTAAAAAAAGGTTTTAATGCAGGAAATATAATAAAATCTATTGCCCCTATTATCGGGGGAAATGGTGGCGGAAAGAAAACCATGGCTCAAGCTGGGGGACCAAAAGTAGACCAGCTAAATCAAGCTTTAGAAAAAGTATTCGAACTTATTTAGATATATAAATCATTATGAGCAGATAACGTCTGGGAAGGGCGTATTGCCTGCCTGTGCGTGTCCGCACGCAGACAGGCAATACGCCCCTACACAAACTATTCTTTTATAGCAAGTGATTATTTATGTAGGGGCACGATGCATCGTGCCCACAGTAAATCTTTAGTAATTAGTCAATTGGTGAATTGGCAAATTGGCTAATTGGCTAATTGGCAAATTGGTGAATTAACTCATGAGAATTTTAGGAATAGATTTAGGCGAAAAAAGAATTGGGATCTCTATAAGTGACGAATTAGGAATTACCGCTCAGGGATTACCAACCATCAATTCGGTTAACGAGGTAGAGGATTTAAAAAATTTAAAAGAAATTATTGATCAATACAAAGTAGAAAAAATAATATTAGGGCTTCCTAAAAATATGAATGGAACTTTAGGTGGACAAGCAAAAAAAGCTCTTTCTTTTGCTCAAAAACTTAAGGAAAATTACCAACTACCAGTAGAGTTAGAAGATGAAAGATTAACTACAGCCAGGGCAGAAAAAATATTAATCGAAGCAGATAGAAGTAGAAAAAAGAGAAAAAAAGTTATTGATAAAATGTCAGCAATGTTAATTCTTCAATCGTTTTTAGATAGAAGGATGATAAATAATACAGAGATAAAAAAATGAACTTCCTATATAAATTATTTTTTGTATTCTCCTTGATTTTTTTAGTCACTATCTTATTTCTTACCGCAATATCTTTCCCCTTGGTAGAAAATTCTACCATCCAAAAAATTATCGATATCCCTTCCGGTACTAATGCAAAAGAGATTGTGCATATTTTAGAAAAAAATGAAATAATAGGAAAAAATAATTACCTATTTATAATTTTAATTAAATTATCAAAATTAGAAGCTAAACTAAAATTTGGAGAATACAATCTTAGCCCCTCTCTGAATATGCTTCAAATATTAAATAAATTAGCCAGAGGAGAAATAGTTGTATATAAAATAACTATTCCAGAAGGTTATAACTCTATCCAAATTGCAGAACTATTGGATAAAAAAGAGATCGTAGAGAAAGAATCTTTTTTAAAATTAGTAAAATATGGTGAAAAATCTTGGGAGGGTTATTTATTCCCTGATACTTATGAAGTGCCTAAAAAATATGGAGCAGAAAATATGCTTAAACTTATGTTATCAAATTTTGAACAAGTAGCGGTAGATAATAAATTAATAAATAAAGCTGAGCAAACTGGATTTACTATGGATGAAATTATTACTCTG
>PFIP01000159.1 GCA_002782675.1 Candidatus Infernicultor aquiphilus | reverse complement strand
TTAAGGAATGAAGAATTTAAAAGATACATGGAACGGAAAATGCCAGTCAGTTTGTAACACGGTATCAAAGACTTTGCTTCGCTCCGTCCAGATTTACCTTCGGCAACTTCTTTTCTCCGCAAAACGTTAGTTGTAATTGGCGGACTCGCTCTCTAATCCCTTTCTTCCTAGATACATCTGAATGTTGATAGAATACCCTTTAAAGTGTATAATAAAAATGTAATATTTAGGAAACGGAAGGGAGCAGTATTATCATGAAAACTATATCATTAACAGTTCCTGATTTTTTTGAGTTAAGTGAGAAGGAAACAAAATTGCTTATAGCATCAAGGTTATATGAGCAAGGCAAGTTATCTCTAGGGGAAGGTGCTGAGCTAGCTGGTGTGTCTAAAAGGACATTTATAGAATTATTAGGGCATTATGATGTATCAGTTTTTAACTATAGTGTTCAAGAATTAAAAGGCGATATAGAAAATGCCTAATATTATTTCTAATACAAGTTGTTTAATAGTACTTGATAATATTGGGATGTTAGATGTATTGAAAGAACTTTACGGCAAAGTATTTATTACGGAGGAAGTTTCAAAAGAATTTGGTAAAACTGTTCCTGATTGGATTGAAGTGAGGAAAGTAAGCGATAATAAATATTTAAAATTAATGAAAAATTTTGTTGACTTAGGTGAAGCAAGTACAATTGCTTTAGCGGTTGAAACTGATGATATTGTTATTATTTTGGATGATTTTAAAGCTAGAAAACTAGCTCAAAAGCTTAATTTAAAAATAACAGGAACTATAGGAGTTTTAATTAAGGCCAGGAAAAGGAATATAATTACTTCAACACAAGAAGTTTTAAATAAATTAAGAAATGAAGGTTTTAGAATATCAGATGAAATAGAAAAAGAATTTTTGAAATATGATATGTAAGTACAGCACTTCAGATAACACGATATTTACGTGACGTCTAAAAACCAGCCTACCCTTCGAGACAAACCCTATGTCACAAAACTTGCAGTAGGGTTTTTATTTACATATAAAGCAAGTTTTGCGCCAGTCCTACGGAACGGACACATCGTAAACACCCGGGATCGTAACCTTATTTGAGTACATGAACCATCTTTTATTTGCCGAGAAATATATTCCTTTAAAAGTTATAGGTAAGCCTTTAATTCGTGATGGGGATAAATATATTGTATAAAGAGGTAAGCAAATATTTACGTGGGGGCAGGATTTAGGTGGACCGAACCGAGAATAAAAGGCCATTTTGTAATCTGTTTTCTGGCCTTTTTCTTAGAGAGGACCTTAGAGTCTAAGCTTAAAAAAGCTCATATATTAGCTTCACCACAAAAAATTCAAGAAGTTTTAAATTCAATGTTATGATTGTAACCCAAAAAGTAAACAAACCTGTCCTCGACCTGATCGGGGAATGGTAATGTAGGGGCACGATGCATCGTGCCCACAGGAGAAATTAGGTAATAATATGGCGAGGGCACAATTCCTGTCTGCGTGCGTACCTGTCTGCGTGCGTACACGCACAGGCAGGCACGCACAGGCAGGCACGCACAGGCAGGCACGCACAGGCAGGCATTGTGCCCCTACAAGCATAATTATAACCAAAGAGTCATAATTTACTATAAAATTATCTGAAACGCCCCATATATATAATCTGTTGAAAATATTTTTGGCTTTTTGGGAAATAACCATGATATAAGTTATACCAAGGAGATAACCATGACAAAATTAAGATTAACGGTTACCATTCCACAGGAAGAATATGAAAGAATAGAACAGGAAAAAAAGAAGAAAGGTATTAGCAGAAGTGCATTAGTGCACAAAATGATTAAATATTTTTTCTTAAAAGAGGATACACAAGCTAAAATAAAAAAATATTTAGATGGTTATAAGAGAATTCCAGAGAAAACAAATTATATAACTCAACTTGAACAAGTTCAATTTGAAACTTTAAATAAGGAGTTTTAATATGCAACGAGGTGACATTTAGATGAATTCCTGTTTCTTCAGGAATGACAGAATGGGAAAGATGTGCTTTTAATTAATAACTAACTAGCTAAATTTTTAGCATGTTGATAACGCGAGTGAGAATCTAATAATTTTTTTCTAAGACGCATATCAGAAGGGGTAATTTCCAACAATTCATCTTCCTGGATATATTCTAAAGCCTGTTCTAAAGAAAATTGACGAGGATTTTCCAAGCGTAAGGCTTCATCAGAATTACTTGAACGCATATTAGTTACATGTTTTTTCTTGGCTACATTAACTTCCATATCTCCACCTCGTTTATTTTCTCCTACAATCATCCCCTGATATACTTTGGTAATTGGACCAACAAATAAGGTTCCCCTTTCTTGAGCATTATGGAGACCATAGGTAGTAGTTATTCCAGCTTCATAGACAATTAATACTCCTCGAGAGCGGGAAGGAATATAGCCTTTATAGGGCTGATAATCAAGGAAGAAATGATTCATTATCCCCCTGCCTTTGGTTTTGGTAAGAAATTCGTCTCGAAAGCCGATTAATCCCCTGGTCGAAATTTTAAATTCGAGCCGCTGCTGATCCATAGAAATATCATTTATATTTACTAAATCAGCTTTTCTCCTTCCGCAAATTTCCATAACCACTCCTAAACTATCTTTAGGAATATCACAAGTCATAAGCTCTATTGGTTCACATTTTGTCCCTTTAATCTTTCTAAAGATAACCCTGGGTTTAGAAACCTGAAATTCATATCCTTCTCGACGCATTTCTTCAATAAGGATAGAAAGGTGAAGCTCTCCTCTCCCTAAAACATGAAAAGTATCAGTAGATTCTGTTTCTTCTACTCTAAGGCTAACATTGGTTTCTACTTCTTTGAAAAGACGCTCTCTTAAATGACGAGAAGTAACAAACTTTCCTTCCTGCCCGGCAAAAGGACTATTATTGACCGTAAAATCTATAGTCAGGGTAGGTTCATCTATCTTAATTTTAGACAAAGCTTCTGGCTTTTCTTTATCCGCCACGGTCTCTCCAATATTCGCTTCACTGATTCCGGCAATAGCTACAATTTCTCCCGCCTCAGCTTTTTTTACTTCTTTTCTTTTCAGACCTTCAAAAAGATATAGTTTTACTACTTTACAATAGATTTGACTTTTATCTCGCTTGATTAAAGTGACTATTTCTCCCTCCCTAATTTTTCCTCGAGTAATAAGTCCAACTACTATTTTCCCCATATAATCATCATACATAAGATTAGTAACTAATAACTGTAAGGGAGCATTAACTTCTACTGAAGGAGGAGGGATAGATTTTAAAATGGTTAAAAAAAGAGGTTTTAGATTATCCTCTAAAGATTCCGCAGAAAATCCAGACGAACCCATACGGGCAGAAGTATAGATAACTGGAAAGTCTATCTGTTTATCATTAGCTCCCAATTCAATAAATAGGTCATAAATATCGTTTAAAACTTCAGCAGGACGGGCATTAGGTAGGTCTATTTTATTAATTACCACCAGGGGAATAAGATTTAACTCCATGGCTTTGCGTAAGACAAACCGAGTTTGAGGCATCGGTCCTTCGCAAGCATCTACAATTAAAAGTACACCATTAACCATTCTTAATATTCTTTCTACTTCTCCCCCAAAGTCGGCATGTCCGGGAGTATCCACAATATTAATCTTGGTCCCCTCCCAATGAACCGAGGCATTTTTAGAAAAGATAGTAATCCCTCTTTCTCTTTCTAAATCATTAGAATCCATTATCCTTTCTTTTACTTCCTGATTAACTCGAAAAGTTCCACTTTGTCTGAGCATAGCATCCACCAGAGTAGTTTTACCATGGTCTACATGAGAAATGATGGCTATATTTCTTAAATTCGAAGCTTCCATTATTTTAATTTCCTTTTCCTTAGAATGACACTGAAGGTACAAGTTTGAATGTTACCACAATTAGAGGTTAGATTCAAGGAAATTTTAAAATCTTCTCCAAAAATCCTCGGCTTGTTTTTTCACTCTTCTGGAAATCATTTCATAATCTAAACTGGTTATTTCCTGATTTTCCATTAATATTTTTCCACCAATAATAGTAGTATCTACCATACCCCCCTCTATGCCAAAAAGAATATGGAAATACGCATTCTCTTTAGTAATAGGGGTGGGGGGATAGTAATTTACTACTATTAAATCAGCCGCCGCACCGGCTTGAAGAACTCCTAAGGTTTTATTAAAAAATCGATTAGCAATTGCTCGATTGTTCTGGAAAGCCATCTGAAATACTTCTTTCCAACCAGCTTGAGGATGATGTCCTTCATGTTTTTGCAACAGGTTAGCTACTTTAATACTTTCAAACATATCGGCAGTATAACCATCAGTCCCTAATCCTACAACCACACCTTTATCAAAAGCAGCTTTAATCGGAGCAGCACCTACTGCATTCCCCATATTAGATTCAGGATTATGAATTAGATAGGTGTCATTATTTTTTAAAATTCCTAATTCTTCTTCCTGAAGATGAACTCCATGAATGGCCAAAGTCCCCGGTCGTAAAATGCGAAAACGATCCAGACGACTTGCTACTCCTTGGTAACCTCGAGTTTTACTTTCGTATACATCAGCCCTACCTTCCGCTACATGGATATGAAAAGGAACTTTCAAGTCATCAGCTAAAGCAGCAACTTCCGATAAAGTTTCATTTTTCAGAGTAAAAGAAGCATGAAGCCCAATCATCCCTCTTAAGTAATGGTTACCTTTTCCTTCCTGCTGTATTTTTTTTATAAATCGTTCGTTTTCTCTAATCCCAGCTAAAGCTTTTTCATGACCATCCCGGTCAGAAATCTCATAAGATAGATTAGCTCGCATACCAGTTTGACGAATTGCTTCAGTAATTATATCTAAACTACCATCGATAAGGTTACTACTGGCATGATGGTCAAAAATGGTGGTAGTTCCTTTCTTAACACCATCCAAAAGAGCATAAATGGCACTATAATAGATATCTTCTTCATTTAAAGTCTTATCTAATCTCCACCATAGTTTTTCCAAAATCTCTACAAAATTTTTAGGCGGCTGATCTGTTTTAAGATCCATACCTCGAGCAAAGGTACTGTAAAGATGGGTGTGAGTGTTAATCATACCTGGCATTATTATCTTACCTCTAACATCTTTATATATGACCTCAGGGTATTTAGAAAGTAATTCTTCCGTCTCTCCCACAGCCACAATATCCTCTTCCTCAATTACTACTCCACCATTAGAAATAACCTGGGAATTTTCATCGAAAGTAATTACTGTTCCATTTCCGAGCAGTAACATTTTTCCTCCCTCCTTTACTCCTTTTACTTATTTTCCTTCCATCATTTTTTGAGAA
>PFIP01000062.1 GCA_002782675.1 Candidatus Infernicultor aquiphilus | reverse complement strand
CCACTACAATTCCTCATCACCAAGGAAGGGTTTTAGCTCGTCCATTAATAAGAGATATCATAAGAGAAATAGAAGTTACTGTTGATTATTATCACGAGCTTTTGAGAAAATTGTAAATATATGAGATTCAGTAATTTGTGAGGAAAAAGGGGACAGGATACTTTTATTATTAAAAATTAAGAGTATCTCGTCCCCTTTTGTTAATAGTTCTACTCAATTTTCCCTAACTCTACCTTCATTCCAGAGAGTTCTTTCTGCACCTCCGAGAGATGTAGGGAATGAAAATTATGTCAATAGTCAGTGAAAATGTCACCTTTAAGGCCAAAAAATGATAATAAAACCGGAAAGAAACAAAAAACCTGGTTAGCCTTCTCTAAAGGCGGATTAGTTTAAATCAAGTTAACTTATACTATTAAGGAATCTGCCAAGGGAAAAGGGTATCCCCTTGCAAAAGTGCACCCCTGGCAGATATACTATCTACTCCCAACCTTGGGGATCATAGATGGCGGCAACGAGTTCCCTATCACTTTCTTCATAAGTAAAGTTAGGCCTTACCCCACTATTTTTCCAGGGATGGTCATCTTTAACCTTTATAGGCTTTATAGACCTTTTAGCTCTATCTTCCTTAGGTATAACTTTAGCAGGTCTAACCGCCTTTCTTACTTCGTAAACACCACCCTTATATTCTGCCCGCATACCGAATCTAGGGCTAGTTAATACGGTAATGGCAGTTTTATTAGGTATGGGTACTACCTGGTTATTTTTACTTAACTGGTAGGTTTGTCCTCCAAAAGAGAAAGTAGAACCCTGGCTGGCTTTCCGAGCCTCTTTCCTACACAGGATATAATCTATATTAATATGTTCCTCTAAAAGCCGGTAAGCAGACTGTGGCTCTCGGGGGACTACCGCAAAACGGGCATTGAACCTTTGGATAAATCCCGGAAGAAAGGCATTTGCTTCTTTTAGGGACTTAATAGCGAAAAGACGTAGCTCTAAGACCAATCGATCCTGCAAGGTTCCCCAGAGCCTTTCGATACGACCTTTAGCCTGGGGAGAGTAGGCATAAACTATCCCCACGGAAAGCTCCTGCATGGCCCTACTAAACTGGGTATAGGCTAAGGCCTTACCTTCGAATTCATCATAAATGGTAAGCTTAGCATTACTGGGTGTCTTAAATATAATATGCCGGTCCACATAAACACTAACTGGCAGACCATATTTTAAAATGGTCTGCCTCTGCAAAGAACATTTTATACCGGGTATCCATTCATAAGGAGAGGCATCCATTTGCAGTAAAAGCCCTTCTTGAGGCTTACGTTCTCTGCTGCGGTGAGGTTTTGGTGGTTTATGTTTTCTGGAACTTTTGATACCTTTAGCTTTAAGGACTCTGGATACAGAAGACTGACTAATGGTAATACCTTCATCTTCTTCTAAAAGTTCTGCAAGATGGGCATAGTTTGCGCCTTTATATTTAGAAAGAGCAAGAAAAACAATTTGGTCTCTTATCTTACCAGGGATGGTATGCTTAGGTTTACGGCCTCTATTTTTGTGGATAACAAACACCTCGCCTTCTTTTTTAACACCTGCCTTTAGACGTTTTATCTGGCGTTCGCTAAGGCTTAAAACCTCTGCAGCATCTCTACTGGTCATCTTACCCTCAATTAGGGATTTGATGACATAAACTCTGGTTAATTTTTTTTGGTCATTAGATATCTCACCTTTTCCATAGTGACATTATTACTGATTAATTTTAAGGTGACAATATCACAGATTAATAATAGTAGGGAATGAAAATTGTTTTTAGTTTTTTAAATTTGTGGTATAATATAGACGTCAAAGTAAAAAAGAAAAGCTAATAAATCTTCTGATAGGACCGAAATATCGGGGAGGAAATTCAACTAGTATAGGGGAATAAAAGAAATGAAGACATTGATTTATCAGAAAAAAATCTTAGAGGAAGTTAAAGATTTGCCAGATAAGCAGATATCTAATCTCCTTAAAATTATTCGTATTTTTAAGAATTCTATTATTCAGCAAAGAAAAGAGAATGTAGGGTTAAAGAAGGAATTTAGAGAATGGGATAAACTTAGCGACGAGGCATTTGTTGATTTTGAAAGGAAATTATAGTGAAGATAGGCGATGTTTATCTTGTTGAAATTCCTACTGATGGTGGACATGAACAGGCGGGTTTAAGGCCCGCGTTAATAGTTCAATCGGAAGAGAAGATAAATGAATTACCAACTGTCTTAATAGTCCCCTTGACTTCAAAAACAAAAGCAACTATCTTCCCTTTTACTTTCCTGATAGAACCCAATCAATCAAATAATCTTTCATCATCTTCTGTCGCTTTAGTCTTCCAGTTAAGAGCAATTGATAAAAGACGTTTAAAACATAAAATTGGGAAGTTAGAAAAAAGAATGATACTTCACATGAAACAAATACTGAAGGAAATTATGGAGTTGAATACAAAATAGAGAAATAAAATACGTTAGTTTTTTGTTTTCTAACAGATAGAAAAGTAAAAAGGGGACAGGTAACTTTTTTATAATTAAAATTAGCCAGTCCCCTTTTTATTTTTTAACAGGGCGGACCCTGTGTAAATAAGAAAATTTAACGAGATGGACTCAACCTTACTTTCATTCTGGCTAATTCTTTCTGCACCTCCGAGAAACGCAGGGAATGAAGATAACTTAATGTCACATAAAACTATAATTCGAAAAGTTGACAATACACCAAAAATAGTGTATATTTTTTCTTTAGTAAGAGAATTATTATCACCCATGGTTTTTTAAAGAAGACTGATAGGATTCCTGAGGGCGAGATTGAAAGAGCAGAGCGAATAATGCAAGATTTTTTACAAAGAAGCAAAGGAGGTTGATGTAATTATGGAAGACACAATAAAATTTAAAGATTATTTAAAGGAAGAATTAAAGGATCCAGAATTTCGCGAAGCGTTTGATGAAGAAGAGGTTTATGCCTCTTTGGCCATTCAGATAGCTAAGATTAGACAAAAGAAAAAGTTAACTCAAAAGGAATTAGCTAAACGATTACATACTACTCAGCAAACAATATCCCGATTAGAAAATATTTATAACAAAAGTTATTCTCTACAAACATTGATTAAACTTGCGCGTATATTAGATAAACGAGTTAGTGTAAAATTTAGTGGGGTAGTAAGAAAAAATAAAGAACAACAGCCGTAGTAGTAAAGTGCCCAGTCCCCCTTTTATTTGCTGGTTTTTCTATCCCAACTAAATATGGACGTGTTGGAAGAGCCAAGGTATATGATTTCAAGCAGAGACGACACCACAAATATTATGAGCAGAGAAGAGTTGAAGTATTCTATATTATCGAGAAAGATATGATAATAACGGTGACCGTTTATGTATTTTATAGAAAATGGGAGGAGGGATATAATGTGGGATTTTTTATTTTTTCGTAAAGCTATAGAGCAGATAATATTTTCTCCCGGGTTTTTCTTGCTTTTAATTTTATTAGTATATCTTTTGTTAGTTTTAAAAAAGAAAAAGATGGCTCACCTATTAATATTTTTCTTTTTTATTTCCTTTTATCTTTTAAGTACTTGGCCCGGAGAATATCTTTTAGTTAGAACCCTGGAGGATGATTACTCTCCCTATTCTTTTGAACAATTAAGTAAAGAGGAGATAGGGGATACGGTGATGTATTATGGTTTAGGTTTTAGGTGAAGTGTGGGGCAAACTCTTAAGTGAATTGAAAAAATATAGCGAGCGGTTTTGGTAAGCTGGTTTAAAAATATAATAGGATATGAGATAGTAAAAAATGATAACCGGTTTATAGGAAGATATTTGGGTATAAGGAAGGGGAGTTTCCGGTTACTTTAGGATGTGGCGGGAAGAACAATTACCTTGCCGTTTTTTAATAACTTAAAGGAAGAGCAGATAGATTATGTGGTGGAGAAGTTGAAAGAGGGAATCGAAAACAGTATATAGTCGATAGTATTTAGTATATAGTAAAAACAAAGAAAAAACAGTATCGAGTATCGGGTATCGAGTATATAGTGAAGAAAGGAAAAGAAAAGAAACTAATGTATTCATTTGCTTGACAAATGCTCAAGAATTAATT
>PFIP01000035.1 GCA_002782675.1 Candidatus Infernicultor aquiphilus | reverse complement strand
TAGTATCATGTAATCTTTCCTTTTTAATTATCTTATACATTTTTCCTCCCCAATTTTATTAGTATTTATCTTCGCATTTTTCTGATTTTAGATCTTTAGCAATATCAAATCCTAAGAGTAAGGCCTTTTCATTTACTTCTTTTACTTTGGAAGGAACTCTGGCACAAACAGCCTTTTTAATGGCTTCTGTTGAAACTACTTCGGTTAATCCTACAATTATTCCTAAGGAAATAATATTGGTAACTAATTTAGTTCCTAATTTTTTCAGGGCAGTCTCAGTAATGGGAAATTGGTATACCTTTGCAGAGATAGAAGGAATTTGGGTTACCATTGAAGAATCAGCCACTAAAATACCATCTTTAGTTAAATTTTTAACGTACTTATCGCAAGCTGCTTGGGTTAGGGCCAAAAGGATATCCGATTTTATAACTTTAGGATAATCTATTGGATTATTACTTATAACTACCTCTGACCTGCTAGCTCCTCCTCTGGCTTCTGGCCCATAAGATTGGGTTTGGACTGCTTCTTTTCTGTCATATATGCCAGCTGCTTCTGCCAGGATAATACCGGCTAAAATTAATCCCTGGCCACCAGCTCCACTTAAACAGATTTCAATCCTTTCTTTCATTATTCATTACCCCCCATTTTTTGAGCTTTTTTGATGATCTCATTATATCGTTCATTATATTCTGGCCTATCTATATCCAAAAATTCACCAATAACAAATTTCTCCTTCCTTTCCTCTACAGAAAGGTTCTCCCAAGCTTTTTTAGAAACAGCTATATCTTTTATCCATTTTAGCATCTCTACCGCTGTGCGCATTTTATTCATTTTACCAAAAGATATAGGGCAATCAGATATCATCTCTACTACTGAAAATCCTTTTTTATCTAAAGCTTTCTTCATTAATGAAATTGATTGTCTAACATGATAAACTGTTCCTCGGGCTACATAACTTGCCCCTGCTGCCATAGCCAGACTGGTTAAATCGAAAGCTTGGTCAATGTTCCCATAAGGGGCAGTAGTACCAAACCTACCGGTAGGAGTAAGAGGAGAATATTGTCCTCCAGTCATTCCATAAATCATATTATTAATAATGATGGCGGTCAGGTCAATATTGCGTCGAGCAGCGTGGATAAAATGGTTTCCTCCAATAGCAGAGCAATCACCATCTCCCATAACTACCACTACTTTTAAATCAAGATTAGCCATTTTTATTCCGGTGGCAAAGGGTAAAGCCCTACCGTGAGTGGTATTCATACTGCAAAAATCTACATAACCAGTAATTCGGCTGGAACAACCTATGCCAGAAATCATTACAATTTTATCTCTATCCCACTTTAAATCATCTATAGCCCGTATTATAGCTCCTAATACGATACCATTTCCACATCCAGGACACCACATATGAGGAAACATCTCTTCTCTAATATAATCATCAATTACTGTCTTCATTTGCTTATCTCCTCCTGAATTTTCCCTAATATTTCTATCGGATTAATTAATTCACCATCCACTCGGCTGTAAGATACGACTCGACATCTTCCTTGAGCAGCTCTTTCTACCTCTAACACCATCTGTCCTAGATTCATCTCTGGAACGATAATTAAATCAACCTGTTGAGCCAATCTATTTACTTCTTCAAAGGGGAAGGGCCAAATGGTCAATAATTTTAATAATCCTACTTTTAGTTCTTCTTCTCGAGCTAATTTTACCGTCCTTTCAGCAGCTCTTGCCACCGAGCCGTAAGCAATTAAAGCAATCTTAGCATCATCTAAAAAATACTTTTCATTAATTATAATATCCTTCACATTCTTCTGAATCTTATTATGTAAACGCCTTATAAAAGCATCTATTTCTTGGGAGTTAGAAGTAGGTAAACCTTTATAATTATGAATTAAGCCAGTTATATGATAACGATACCCTTCACCAAAGTTAGCCATAGGTGGGACTCCATCTGAATCGGGTTTAAAAGGTAAATATTCTTCGGGTGGAACAGTAGGTTTTTTCCTATCTATTACTTCAATATCTTTTTGGGTCGGTATTTCTACTTTTTCTCTCATGTGGGCAATTACTTCATCAAGAAGTAAAATAACCGGAGTTCTATATTTTTCACTAAAATTAACTGCTTTAATGGTTAAGGTGAGAATTTCATTAACGGTAGAAGGAGCCAGGGCTATAATGGGGTGATCTCCATGGGTACCCCATCTTGCTTGCATCATATCACCCTGAGAAGGCTTAGTAGGTAAGCCGGTACTTGGCCCTCCTCTTTGAACATCTACTACTACACAGGGTATTTCATTTATAGCAGCAAAACCTATATTTTCTTGCTTCAGACAAAACCCCGGTCCGGAAGTAGCAGTTAATGATTTTAATCCAGCTATAGAGGCACCAATTACCGCAGCCATACTGGCTATCTCATCTTCCATCTGAATGAATTTTCCTCCCAGGCGGGGCAACCTCCGAGCCATCCCTTCGGCTATCTCTGTAGAGGGGGTAATGGGGTAACCAGCAAAAAATCTAACTCCTGCTAATATTGCTCCCTCAACACAGGCTTCATTCCCTTGTAATAACTTTATATTTTTTTCCTTTTTTAAATTATTCATCTTTCTCTTTCACTCCTTCTACTGTAATAGCAAAATCTGGGCATCTCAATTCACAAAGGTTGCATTTTATACAAGCATCAATATTTTCAGGGATAGGCTTCCCTTGATTATCAGGAATTAAAACATCTTTAGGACAAAATTCGATGCAGATACCGCATGCTTTACACCATTCTCTGTCCACTGATATCTTTACTGAATTATTTTGGTAAATTTCTACTAATTTTTTCTGCTTCATTTTTTTTCTATCCTACCTCCTTCACTTTTAAGATCTAAAATGGCTAATTTTAACATATTTATAGAACCTTTATCGGGAACATAAATAAACTCAATAAGGGGAGTTTGGGGGGAAATTAATTTTTCTACTTCCTTTTTTCTTCCGGGAGAGGTGATTATAATATCTAAATCTGCTAAAAATTTCTTTAATTCATCTTTACTATTAAAGGTAGCAAATTTAAAACTTAAACATTTTATACCAGCTTTTCTTATAGATTGAAAAACTCTTTGAGCAAATTTATCGGTAATACATACTAAACCTATTTTTTTATCTTTCGAGGATAAGTGGGCAATGTTGACCATAGTTTCCATTTGGGGATCTAAAGCGATAGCCAGAACTCTTTGCTTTTGGTCGGAAAGGTAATTTTTTACTTCCTCAAAATGAAAAAAGGTGGTAACCACTAAATCTATCGATTTTAGTCTTTCTTTAAATTCATCAGGCTTTTGATAAATTTCATCTATTAAAATTGGTATTATAGCAATGCCGGTCCCCAGTTCCAATCCTTTGGAAAAAAAATGTAACTGCTCATAATTACATTCAATAAAGGCAATATTAATATTTTTTAATAATCTTTCTTTTTCTTCGATCCTATTATTTATTATCTTTTTAAACTCATCTAACTCAAAATTTAATTCTAAAGCCTCATTAATAGCAAAATCAATAATCTCTATAAGTTTTAGTCGAGTATTATTACCTTTTAGTTTATGCTGGTTAGAAACCCTTGGACCAGGACTAGGAAAAGTTCCTCGCCCTGGGGTGGATAATATCATATCTTCTAAAACTAACTCTTTATAAGCCATACTTACTGTATTTCTACTAACTCCTAATCTTTCTGATAAATCCCTTTCGGTAGGTAATTGTTCACCTTTCTTTAATTTACCCTCTTCTAATATTTTTTTTATCTGTTGTTTTATCTGAAGATATAAAGGAATTCCACTTTTTTTATCAATCTCTATTTTCATTGAAAATTTCCTCTTTAAAACTATTAATCCCTATTTTTATATTGGACTAATGGACTGATGGATTAGTCTTTTTAAATAATACCATATATTTTTAAAAAAGCAATAAATCTTTCCTTATTTTTTTGCCTGGAAACAAAAAAATGGGGAGACAATTCTAAACCTATCTCCCTATACAGTAAACTATTTATTAATTTTTATTTTAACTTGATCTTAGTCTTTAAAGTATCTCTTTTTATTCTATTTTCCCTTCTACTATTTCTAATACTTTTTCCTTCTGATCTTTTTCTTTTAGTAATAATTCTTTTATAGAAGAGGAAAACTCGGTCCTTATTTTTTCATTTTTAATCATTCTTAAATTTATCTTTACATTTAATATAGCACTACCCAATGCAGCCTCTGCCATTAAGGCTGCAACTCC
>PFIP01000134.1 GCA_002782675.1 Candidatus Infernicultor aquiphilus | reverse complement strand
GCAAAGGTTTTATCTGATATTAAAATTGCCTCATCTGCCCCCATAGCCAAGCATCTTTTCAAAGCTTCTTCTGCTTGCGAGGGTCCCATAGTAATCACGATTAATTCTCCCGAATATTCTTCTTTAATCCGTAAACCCTCCTCTACAGCATTTTCATCAAAGGGATTAAGAATTGAAGGCACTCCTTCTCTCTTTAAAGTATGAGTTTTAGGATCAATCATTACCTCACTTATTTCTGGAACCTGCTTAATACAAGCTATAATTTTCACTTAACTCTTCCTTTCTATGATATGGCTAAAATTTTTACCAATATTTTTAAATATAATTATTTCTAAACATTTTAAATAAAATTGCGGGGTATTTTTTGTTACTAACCGGCGAGATATCTATTTAATCTAGTTATAATTTAACATTTTTATTCTTCAAATATGCTTCCATAAAACAATTTATTTCGCCATCCATAATTGCCTGTAAATTTCCACTTTCTACTTCGGTTCGATGATCTTTTACCATCTGATAGGGATTAAATACATAAGAACGTATCTGACTTCCCCAGGCAATATCTTTCTTTTTTCCTCTAATTTCTTTTAAATCTTTGGCTTTTTCTTGTTGATAATGTTCAAATAACCTGGCCTGTAAAATCTTCATTGCAGTCAATTTATTACTATATTGCGATCTTTCATTTTGACATTGCACTACAATGTTGGTGGGTAAGTGAGTTATTCTAACTGCAGAATCAGTGGTATTAACATGCTGTCCTCCTGCACCGGTGGCTCGATAAGTATCTATCCTTAAATCTGATTCCTTAATTTCAGTCTCTACTTCTTGATCAATTTCAGGGATAACTTCCACCGAGGCAAAAGAGGTATGCCTTCTTCTATTGGCATCAAAAGGAGAAATCCTAACCATACGATGTATGCCTTTTTCTGCTTTTAAATGCCCAAAGGCATAACTTCCATTAACCGTAAAGGTAACATTCTTTATTCCAGCTTCTTCACCAGGTGATATTTCTACTATCTTTGCAATGTACCCATTCTTCTCTCCCCACTTTAAATACATCCGCAGTAACATCTCAGCCCAATCTTGAGATTCTGTACCCCCAGCTCCCGGCCGAATAGTAACTATAGCATTATTGATATCATATTTACCTTCAAATAAAACAATTAATTCTTGTTTTTCAATATCTTTTTCTAAAAACTTGATTTTTTGACCTATCTCTTCCCAAATTTCTTTCTTATCCTCTTCCAGATTAAGTTCTAAAAGTATCATTAATTCTTCTAAGTTATTTTTTAACTCATTAACCTTAGTAATAATATTCTTTAATTCTTTAACTCTTTTTATAATTTTCTGAGCTTTTTCTTGATCAACCCAGAAAGAGCTTTGAGCTATTTCTTTTTCTAATTTTTTTACTTCTTGATCTTTGGTAGATAAGTCAAAGATAAGTCCCCATTTCATTAATTTTTTTCTGAAGTTCTTTTATTTTACTTGCTAATTCTTCTATCATTGATATTCACCTTTCTATCCATTTCCTTCTTCTCTTAATTTTTGTTTCTTAAAACTCCGGTATAGTTTTTCAATTGTATTACTCATTTTTACCACAACAATATTTGTATTTCAACCCACTTCCACAAGGACAGGGATCATTTCTTCCTATTTTTTTCTTCTTTTCCCTTCCTTCTTCCTGCAATTTTTCCCTTTTAATAAAAGATGGATTTTTTATTGAATTACTAACCATGGGAGCAGGTCTTTCTCTTCTCACCTGGCTAATACCTCGAGGTTCTTCTTTTTTTATTCTGACTTTATAAATAAATTTAACTACCTCTTCTTTTATACTGTTTACCATATCTTGAAACATATTATGGGCTTCAAAATGATATTCCATTAAAGGATCTTTCTGCCCATAGGCCCTTAATCCTATTCCCTGCTTTAATTCATCTAAACGTCGTAAATTATCTTTCCATTCTCGATCTACAACCCGTAGTACAATCATTGTTTCAATCTGTCTCATCAAAGGTGAGGTAAATTCCTTTTCTCGTAATTCATATATTTTAAAAGCCTTTTCGTTTAAAATATCTTGTAATTTAGAAATAGATAATTTGGGGATTTCCTCTTTTGGAATAGCTAATGAAAAAGAGAAGATTTGGTCAATATGTTCTTTAAGTCCTGACCAATCCCATTCTTCGGGATATATTTCTTTATTAGTATAGTTTTTTAAGATATTTTCAACTGTATCTTTTACCATTTCTAAAATATATTTTTTAATATCTTTACTTTCTAAAACCATTCTCCGTTGTTCATAGATTACTTTTCTCTGGTATTCCATTTCATTATCAAAATCTAAAAGTTGTTTTCTTATTTCAAAATTCCTACCTTCTACTCTCTTCTGCGCACTTTCTATCGATTTAGTAATCAAAGGATGTTCAATGGGAATATCCTCCTGCATGCCCAATTTTTCCATAATTCCAGAAATCCGATCAGAACCAAAGAGTCGCATAAGATCATCTTCTAAAGAAAGAAAAAAACGGGAAGAACCAGGATCTCCTTGTCTTCCTGATCTCCCTCTTAATTGATTGTCGATACGTCTACTTTCGTGTCTTTCTGTTCCAATTACATGTAAACCCCCTAATTCAGCCAACCCTTTACCTAAGACAATATCAGTTCCTCGTCCAGCCATATTAGTAGAAATAGTTACCCTCCTCTCTTGACCTGCTTGAGCAACTATTTCTGCCTCTCTCTCGTGATTTTTTGCATTTAAAACATTATGTTCAATATTCTCTTTTTTCAATAATTTACTTAATCTTTCAGACTTATCAATCGATACTGTCCCTACCAAAATAGGTCTCCCTAGATTATGAATTTCAACTATCTCTCTAATAACTGCTTTAAATTTTTCTCTTTCAGTTTTATAGATTATATCTGAGTAATTATATCTAATTAATCTTCTATTAGGAGGAATAACTACTACCGGTAGATTATAGATGTGGATAAATTCTTCCTCCTCAGTCTTAGCAGTTCCGGTCATACCAGCAAGTTTTTTATATAATCTAAAATAATTCTGAAAAGTTATAGTAGCCAAAGTTTGATTTTCACCAGCAATTACTACTCCTTCTTTTGCTTCAATGGCTTGATGAAGACCATCACTATATCGTCTTCCAAACATCAATCGACCAGTAAATTCGTCTACAATAATCACTTCTCCATTTTTTACTATATAATCAACATCTTTCTTGAATAATCTTTGTGCCTTTAAAGCCTGGATAATGTGATGTTGTATATTCATATTATTTTCATCATATAGATTATTTATCTGTAACAATCCTTCAATGTGGGTGACTCCTTCTTCGATTAGAGCAACCGTCTTTTCTTTCTCATATAGTTTATAATCTGTATCTTCCTGTAACCGAGTAGCAATTCTGTTTATCTGTTCATATATCTTAGTTGATTCCTCAGAAGGACCAGAAATAATTAAAGGAGTCCTGGCTTCATCTATCAAAATACTATCCACTTCGTCAACAATAGCAAAATGATATCCTTTTTGAACCACATCCTCCAATCGAATTGCCATATTGTCTCTTAAATAATCAAAACCGAATTCATTATTAGTCCCATAGACTATAGCTGCTTCATAGGCTTTCTTCCGTTCATCGATGTTCATGTCATGTTGAATCAAGCCTACCTTTAATCCCAAGAATTCGTAAATTGTACCCATCCAATATCTATCTCGCTTAGCTAAGTAATCATTTACGGTAACGATATGAACATTACTACCACTTAAAGCATTTAAATACGCTGGCATTGTAGCCACCAATGTTTTACCTTCTCCAGTAGCCATTTCTGCTATCTTTCCTTGATGTAAAACCATTCCTCCAACAAGTTGAACGTCAAAAGGTCTCATTTTAGTAACTCGTT
>PFIP01000010.1 GCA_002782675.1 Candidatus Infernicultor aquiphilus | reverse complement strand
CATCTAAATAAATCGACCTTTCTAACCACCAGACCCATTTACTCCATTTTTCATAAAAACCTTTATTTTCTGCCTTGATATTGATAAAACCACTTACCTTAGCCTCCATCTCATCTGCATAATGAAGAGCAATAGCAGTTAATATACTGGGTAGCTTGGGGGAACCAAATTCAAAATGTCCATGGTGACTTAAGAGAGTATGTTTTATCATTAATTCTAAATCCGGAGGAAAATTGTCTAAGCTCTTTATTTTTTGGTCAATCATCTCTAAACCTATGGCAATGTGACCCAAAAGTTTACCTTCGTCAGTAAGTTCAATAACTTTATCATAGGCATATTCCCTTATTTTACCTATATCATGAAGAATAGCCATAGTAATTAGAAAATCACGGTTTATTTCTTTATATATATTACATATAGCCTCACAAATAGCCACTACATTTATAGTATGCTCAGTTAAACCACCAATATAAGGTTGATGAACTTTTGTTGCTGCGGGAGCTTTTTTGAATTTTTCTATAAATTCTTGGTTCTTAAAAAAACTTTCTAAAAGATTTTTTAAGTGGGGATTTTCTATGGAATCAATTTTAGAAAAGATCTTTTTAATTAATTCATCTAAATTTTTATCTGATTGGAGTAAATAGTCTGAATAATCCAAGGGAATAGTTTTAGTAAGAGAAGAGATTGTTGCCTGAAGGGTTCCATCACTTTTCTTTTTAGTAACATACCCTTGAACTCGGGCAAATTCAATCTTGCCTAATTCTTCTACCTTATCATTAGAAACATCCCAATTTACGGCTTCAATTTCCCCGGTCTTATCAGCAATTTTAAAGAACATATCTATGGTTTTTTTATCTCTCCTTACTTTAAACTCTATATCTTTTAAGAAAAATACGTCATCAATTTTAGTACTCAAATTTAAATCGTTCACCATCTGTTTTTTAATCAAAACACATCACTACTCCTTTTTTAATAATTCTGAGGTATTTATCATTGAACATAAATATGCATTATATTTTTAGTTAAAATTTAATTTGTTTTATTATATGATTACAACCCAAAAAGTACCTAAAGTAACTATATTTCAAAAATAGTGCAAATAACATCACATAGTACTAATCAACATACCTAGCTAATCCCCAAACCCTTGGCAATTTTCACTACTCTTCATCTTCCCTATTTTGATCATCTTCCTCCTACTATTATTTCAAAGTTGCAGTAGTGAGAATTGAATCTGCATTTCATCTGATAATTTTTCGTTTGTTGTAACGGTTTTCATCGAAGGGTTGAAGTTTTTCTATCCACATTTCCTCAAGCATTTTTAGATCATCAGTGTAGCCCATTTTCGTATCTTCTTTTTGTCTTAGTTGTTCTCTGTCCTTCTCGCCGCCGCCTACCTACCAATTATTCGTTTCGGATTATTTCGCCTAACGTCCCAAGCGTATCTGAAGTCCAGCCGTTCCCCATAAGGCAAAAAAAGATATCCAGATCCCCAATGCTATAGTTAACAGGGAAGTAACAAAATATATTTTAACATTTTCAAAGATAATCCTGTATCCCCAGCCAGACAAATTTAACATTTTACCTATTATAAAACCTATAATCAAATCGGAAATTACCAAACCCAGGCACCAGATAATATAAATAAGATATTTCGCTATTAATATCTTAGTACGAGAAATCGGTAACGAAAGTAAATCTCGGTAAGTATGATTTGAATATTCTCTGCCAAATAAGTAACTGGCGATAAATCCAAATACTATTATTCCCGCAACATCGGCTCCCTGTGATAAATAAAGTGAAAGATAAGAGACCAAATTTACAGGAGTTGATATAGCTTGGGCTGGTGCATTAATACCTTTGCCAGTCCTAAACGCTGTAAGTTTCCTAACGATAAATGCTTAGCCTTGATATTTTGATCATTCAAAAGCCCTACTCTTTCAATAACATTGTCAATTAGTTTTTTATCTTTCAATCTTCGTAAATGCCAATATACTTCAAGGTTTTCCTTCACGGTTAAGTTAGGATAGGAATAGGTGGCCTCACACTATTATATAATATACAAAACAGGCTACTCTTTAAATAGTTTGAATATATTTTCTTTTATTTATTATATAATTTAATCAAGATACATATAAATTAGGCATCCTATCAATACCAAAAAGGTTGATAAAACCAGCAACCCCATCTTTCTACTGATGGTGCGAGCAACGCCTATCATACTAAAAGTCGCAGCATAAAAGACAATAATATAAGGCACATGAAGTGCTAAAATTTCTCGAAACGGGATTTTTAGGACGTAATCTAACATTACTTCCAGAAAGAGATAGCAGAGGATAATAATATGCGAGATTATTATCTTTTTTTTCGCTTTTATTTTTATGTATCCAACAAGGGAAATTGTAAATGGAATTATTAATAAAACGACAGTTATGCCAAAAATTTTTAAGAAAACCGGGGAACCAATTTTTGAGGCAATATATACACCGCTCACCGCTAAATTAAAAATAATTGAACTTCCTACAAAAAGAAGGTCGTGGAGTTTATATAAATAATTTGGTTTAGATTTAACTTCTTTTTCTTTGTCCATTTTATTCCTTTATTTTTTAACCTGCCTCTCTAAATATTTTTCGCCGCGATTCATCGAGAATCTTCCCTTGTCCTATTCTATCTTTTCCATATTCTTTGTTTTTAAAAACAGGGCTAAAATTGCTAATAAAAATAATGGTAAATGTAAAACTCCCAACCAACAAAATTCTCTATTTAGAATAAACCAGTTAATCATATTCATGCCGCCAAATAACAACCCAACAAAACGAGTAATTCTGAAAGTAACTACATTCACCCTTGGATAAGCTGCGATTAATAAAAAAAGCAATATTGGAGTTACCATACAATAAGTCAACATGGCCCCATTAGTGAATAATGAAATAATTGAAAAATCCGGATTGGCAGCATTATCCATTGGAAACCAATAGGACAAAAAAACTACAGGGACTAAAATCCATTTCCATTGAAAATCTCTTGGTTTTGGGTAAACATTCTCGGGTGATAAAACTTCCCATAACCATGAAATTACCACTACCAATTGAAGGATACAGTTACCTGTTAATAAAACAAATCCATAATCATTGGTAAATGCACTATTTTGAAATAAAGAGACCGCTAACAGGAGAACAGATGTGAAAAAAGCAAATATTCGATTAATCCAAATATGGCTAAGAAATATTCCCAATACCATTATCAACATTAATATTTTAAGCGCTGGAAAGATTATCGGATATGAATAAATAATCGGATTTTTCAAAACTTCTACGATTACTTTGGGAATTTCTGTGGTTGGATATTTTATAGCAGAATATGAAGGTAAGAAAAATAAAAATCCCAAGATTAAATAAAGCCACCATTTACTAGTCAAGGATTCAAGCTTGGTTTTAAAATCAATTAAGTTAATCATTATTCCACCTAATATTCATTTATAAATACTCCTTAATTTATTATACTATTTATTTTATTTAATTCGCTCGGTTAGGCGGCAAATTATTATGTAAAAAAGATGAAGATTAAGGCTTAAGAAGTCTCACCGTGGAGGACCCACCCCAACTCCTGGTGCAAAGTCTATTGCCTGGACGGTGCGCATCCAAGCGAGCCCGCCCCAAGTCTCGATGCCACCACCCAGTCGGCACAAGGTCACTTTTTACATGTTTTACATATTTTACATATTGACCAAGACACCATAAGGCATTGTTATCATACCGGTCATTACTTACTTCATTGGTTGTTTCGAGGTGGATAATAAATTTGGTAATAAAATCTTCAAGTGTTTTTCCTGTTTCTCCTTGATAAGCTTGCGTCTGTAGTGTTCGTAAGTAATCACGAGGAGAAGAGCCTATTTCTAATTGTCTTCTGCCTCCTAATGTCTTTCCTCGGCCTTGTTGAGGCATCATGGGTAAACTTTCCACTAATCCCACAGACCAGCCTGGAACGGCACAAATACGTCCATCATTGACTACTTCTAATTTGGTCTGTCCCCGATGATTGCTGGAATATTCTTGAGGAAAATACACCAGCTCGTCTGTATCTAGTGCCTGTCTTAAGGTATCCCATATCCAGACCTGTTTTTCGGTATTGACACGAACAGGTATTAAAGGATCAGAAGGAGAAGGTCTGGTTTGATAAATTTTACCTTCTGCTGCGTGTTTAAGAATAGCTGCTTTCATTCGGTCAATAAAAAGGGGTGTTGGCATTGCCATGGGTGTTAATTCTAAACGATCAAACCCTTGTGGAACTTTTCTGCCTACCAACTTTCTATTATGAGCAAATAGTTCTACAACCTGTTCTTGGGTTGGTACAGGATATTCTCTTCCATCTATTCCAATCACCCCTAGCTTACCTGATTTCGGAAGAAGCGTGAGAATGCCGGTGCGGTTTAAGGTGGTAACGCAACGGACATATTCTCTTTCCACAGGAAATAACTGTTCTGATTGAGTTTTTTTCTTTGGCATAATTTATTTCATTAATTCATCAAGGCTAATTCCCAAACCTTTAGTAATCTTCATAACCGTTTGGATGTTGGGTTTAGTATTGTTTTAAAACCCTTTATAAATATACTAACAAATTTTATGAAATCAATCAAATTAAAAAATGAGGGAAGCCTGCTTTTAGCCCAAAATGAAGTTCGAGCCGACATTTTTCAGGTTCTTTGGCAGCAAATTTTTAAATTCTAGAAAAAATTAATAAATTTCACTTAACGTTTGCCGATATCTGACATTTGGCGTGCGGCGTATAGCCGCTTGGCGCGTTTTTTGCATAACAACGTGAAGCAAAAATCGTGACAAAGCCAAATGTGCCGAAGGCCGAGCACCGCAGCCATCGCATAGATGGTGAGTAGCGGAGCAGATATCGGCTGTTATATAAAGTTGCGCGCATCGTTTATAAATGATATTTCAATTGCTAATTGCTGGTGATTTTTTTACAAATTCTTTAGAAGTAACTTGATCTAATAAAAATTTTGCAACGCTTGCTCTTGAAACTTGTGTTTTAATTTTTCCATAACCATAATAACCAGTCTTAATTGGGGAAATTGCATTGTTATTGAGTAGACCAATTCTAACCAATGTCCAATCAAAATTAGAATTGCGGATAATATCAGATATCTTTTTGATTTCATCGTAGGACTTTCTGAAAAATAATTTAATAATTTTTACAAATAGATTATAACTAAAATCAGATTTATCACAACTATCCTTCACGCTTCCTGTTGAGATAGAGATTATTCTATTTTTATTAGCACCCTTCATTGCCTCAATGATATTTTTCATGCCATTACTAAGTGAAGCATCATTCACTTTTCCAGTAGGACCCAATAATGAAAGAACCACATCCGAATCATTAATTACCTTGGCTATTATATTTTTATCATTTAGTTCCCCTTGAACAATTATTAAATTATCATTTTTTAATTCAGATAATTTTTGTGGTTTACGTGCATATGCTGTTACGAAAAAACCAAGATTGAGAACTTGTTTAATTAGTTCTTTTCCGGTTGTTCCTGTTGATCCAAAAATTGCTATTTTCATATTTTTTCCTTTTGATTAAAAAATCTATGCGCGCAATTTCATATAACATCAGGGATAAAAGAAGTTTTTCTGGAATGAAGTGTAAGAAAAATTTGGGAAAATTGCGAGCAGAGCAATTTCCCTTTTATCCCTTGTTATACGGGGGTCAAAATCTTTGATTTTGAAGCGCAGCGTGTGACGCAAGACTCGGACCTATTTAAAATATTCTGTAGGGAATTTTAGCCATCCCTTTAGAACAAAAATTACAACAACTCCTGTATAAACTATCGAAATCAAAATATCTTTAATTAATTTTTTTCGTGTATATTTGCTCTTTTCTTTGGAAATGACATCTTTCACTCCATGATGCATCATTATAAATCCAATGACATTTGTTATCCAGTAACCTAATATCATTGCAGGGAGAAATAGCTTTTTAGAAAAGAATCTAAATGGCAAAGCAAACACATATGCTAATGGGATATTAACAAATAAATCATTCCACCATGAAACTGGTGAAAGAATATAACCTACGATTGCTAAAATTCCCCCTTTGATTTTACGTTTCATATTTATTAATCTTTTTGTCCGAGTCTGAGTAATATTTCGTATAACTCGTTTTTAGACGAATTGAATGTATAATATCGACCTTTTTGTTGCATATTATACGAACTTGATAAAATTATCAGTGAAATTGCTAATGCTCATTTACTGATTTTATTTTATCAATCCTTATAAAATTATGCAACAAAAATATTTAGAACAAACAAAGCAGGAATTAAGATTTAAGACACAGCTTCGCGACGCATTTATTAGAAAATGGTGTTGATGTCAGGTATGTGCAGGAATTTTTAGGGCATCAGAATATCAGAACAACCCAAATTTATACTCAAGTAACAAATCCAAAACTTAAAAACATTAAAAGTCCACTATGATTAAGAGAATGAGGGAAGCCCGCTTCTGGCCCAAAATAAAGTTCGAGCCGACATTTTTTCAGCTTCTTTGGCAGTTTTTAGAAAACATAAACAATGGATGAATACTGGCGAGTAATAGTGAAAAATGACTTATTTCCAACTGGTGGTGTATGTTCAAAAAAAATAGAACTGACTTTACTTGCGATTGGCACGGCAGGTGAAATTCCCCCCCCCGAATTTTCTATTCTCTTTCCGACCGTCTCACCTTGAAGAAGAAGCAAAAAGGACAATTTCAAGTTTTTTCGTCTTGCTAATCGGGACTAACAAAATCATATATGATTTTGTTCTTTGGTGGCAAATTCTTTTTATTATTTAACTCGAAACGGCCTTTTATCTCTTTTACAAATAATTCGGGTAAATATCTCTACCAGATAGAAAGGCGGTAGATACACCACCTCCAGGCGTAGTCCATTGACCAATTAAGTAAAAATTCTTTAGTCCGGGCAATTCTTTTTTTATGGATTCTGGAATTAAGCTCGGTAGCCAATTCCAGCCCTGTGTACTTCCCATCCAGTTATTTGTATGTCTATGAAATGTGGCTGGAGTAGCAACATTAATTACCTCTATATTGTTAACGATATTTCCAAAGCGCTTATCAAGTATTATAATTATCTCTTGAGTAAGGCGATCTTTTTCCTGGTTATATCCTTCTATATTGCTTTTCCTTAAACTATCCCAGTATTGGTAATTGTCCGTTTTCAACATAACTCTCATACATGTTTTTCCTTCGGGAGCCAAAGTAGGATCAAAGTTATAAATGGTTATGGGAATGCTATTAAGTTTTGATTTTTTATCTATGGTTAATTCTTTATCTAAATGCAATTCAATGGATGTTGGCTCATTTTTAAAAGTTCTGGATATTCCCAGCGAAACAAGCACCATGGAAGGCCATCTGGGATGTTCATCATACAATTTCTTTATTTTATTATCCATATATTTTTCTTCCAGCATTTTAAAAATCGTGTAATAACCATCAGCAGCAGATATTACAATATCTGCATCGTTATGAATTTCACCATTTTCCAGAGTTATACCTATGACCTGATTATTTTTTGTGTTAATTTTGGTTACTTTTGATTTATAGCGAATTCTCCCCTCTAATCCTAAATATTTTTTTTCCAGTAAACGAGCGAATGGAAGCGAACCACCAATTGGATATCCAGAATTTTTATTATGAAGATTACCTAGACTTATAAAAAGGAAAAGGGCTGGATAACGAGAGAAAAAATCCATATTTAAAGCGTGTTTCAATTTTTCACTCTTACATTTTTTGGTCATTTCTTCAATGGATTTACTTCATTTCATTAAGTAATACAATACAGGGGCAACTTTAAATTGATTTAAATAATAATCAAGAGGATTCCATAACTCCAGAGGTTTCGATGGCATCAAATCGAAATTTGCTAATTTTTTTATTCCTTTAATAAAAGAGTGAATAAAACCTCTATCTTCTGGGGCGATTGCTATTAATTCATTTCTTAATTTTTCTGGATCGGTATAAATAGTGGCTATTTTCCCATTTTCATCTTCAATTGTACCTACCAAATGCATCATGATAAAAAATTTTTAGCTGATCTATATTAATTAATTCATTCCAATAATGATATAGCTTAAATTTTGGATTTAATCCACCTATTGAATGTATGCATCCGTCAAATAAATAATCTTTTCTTTTCCAGGCAGTACATAAACCTCCTGGAGTATCGTGTAATTCAAATATCTCGGTCTTGTAGCCATTCATTTGTAAATAACTCCCCGCACTTAAACCAGATATTCCTGAACCAATAATTATTACTTTTTTAGGCATACTATTTATTTTATTACCTCCTCAATATTTACACCTAACGCCTCGTGGATGGCCTCTTCCGGGCACCATCCATAACAGGCGTAGCAATTCTCGCAGTGATGTTACCAAACAGGTCTGTTTTCAACCATTTTAATATTATTTACCGGACAAATCCTGGTACAGATTCCACAGCCATTGCATTTTTCGTCATATTGGAAGCTTCTATCCACCAAAGGTATGAGTTCATTAAAGGGTAAAAGCGATGAATTGGAAAGCCTTTTATATCTACCTAAGAATACAGGCTTTATAATTAGAAGAAGTGGAGCAAAAAGTAATTTGATCAATATACCGCGTGTTTCTAATTTGCCTTTTTTTCGGGTATTAACAATTTCATAAATAACTTCAAGCTTTTTCTTTCAGTTATTGAACATCTTATACTGTTTTTCTTTAGTAAGAATTTTGTTACTCATCGTTACCGTAAATCCTGCGGCCAGTTTAGCACCGCGAGATTGAATAAGTTTACTTAAATTTTCAATGGTCTCACCTGACATGTACCCAGAGGTACAGACTGCAAATAGGTACTTTGAACCGATGTTTTCCAATTTCCTGATAAATCTCCCGATGATCAGCGGAATACCGCAGTCATTAGTTGCATAATAAACCGGGAACACGATCCCGATCACCTCGGCATTGGTTTTTAGGCTTTCTTGATCCATCACCGAAGGTATGGAGATCAGTTTCCCATTCATTTTTTCCGCGATATTCCTTGCCGTAACTAATGAATTCCCGGTGCCTGAAAAATAGTAAATTTCCGTACTCATAACCTACTTCCTCTTTTCGGACCGGCCTGCCTGCCTGCCTGACGGTAGGTAGGCAGGCAGATTGGACGATTTCAAGTTTTTCGTTCCGCTTTTAGCGGAACTCCGAGCTTCGCTCGGTTTGACGGCAAATTCTTTTTTTATTTTAATTTATCCAAATACTTATGTCTATTTTTTCGCCTACTGTTTGCTAAAAATAACTTGCACTGATTGCAATTCCCACAGAAGTCAAAGACAAATGTTTCAACGCTGTTTTTTCCCATAAATCTATTAACTCTTTCCCAATGTCCGTTTCTTCTGCAATCTTTTTCTTTACTTCATCATTGTTTTTGATATGGCTTTCATAAATGGACACTAATTTTTTTATAGTTTCTTCATCTATTTTCTTTTCCTTCAAATAATTTTCGAGCTCTGTCTTATTTTTAAATAAGATAAAATATTTATCTTCTTTTGTATCTAAGGCAACAATTCCCTTTTTAATTTCGTCCGATAAAGTTAAACTATCAACTTGGTCTTTCTCAACCAAGTTAAAAAATAAAAAAGAATATTGTTGCTTGTGAATATTTATCAAGTCCCGACTGCTGATTCCTATGCTTCCACATCCCGCATATTCGATATGCTGAAATTCAGCATTTGTATTTTTGAAATCCAAGAAAGGCTTTATGTGAGTATTTAAATAATTTTTAAAAGTATCCCAAGAGACAATACCGCTATAAGAGGTATATTTTAATAAATAACAAAGAGTAATAATTTTCAACTGATCTATTGTTAGTTTATTGATTGTAGAGATTGCCTCGTTATAAACAATGTTTTTCAATTCTTCTTTTCCAGTTTTGTCATTTTTAATTCTGCTCACGACTAGATTTGCGAGGAGATTCCTTAATTCATCATTTTGTTTCCTCCCGCTAATTTTTGCTGCTTCAATAAGAGTTAGCTGGCTATCGGGTTCTCTAAGTTTTGCGATTTCTTCTTCTGGAAGATCTTTAATTTTATCGGTGAGCAAATTTTTAAATTCATTGACCCGCACATTATAAATAGCCTTAGCCTCGTTTTCAAAAGCAATAAGTTTTTGACCAACTACTGACACAATCAAATCTTTTGCTTCGGAGTATGTCAATCTTTGTTGAATATTTACTTGTCCAATTTGAGCCTTGACTTCTTCGGCCTTATTCTCTATTTTTAAAGACGTAGAATTAATCTTTTCAAAGTCAAAAGTTATTTTCAATTTCTCGATTATATTTTTAATCCAACTAGTTTCGATAATTAAATCCTCTTCAAAATTTTATACATTTTCTTTTCAAGCAATTTCAGATCACCATTTTTATTTTTCCATATTTCCTTAAAGTCTTTATCCCTCATGGTTCTAACATGATTGAGATAAACAGAGGCATAATGTCCGTTAATTTTGTTGATCATAGAGTTACTTCGTTTAATGTCGTTTTTTCTTCAAGACTATAAACAAATTTATCTATATCTAAAATTCTTACCTCAAAACCGTCGGTTTTAATAAATTTGAAATATCGGTGAGTGTCAATAAATACTTTGGGTGAAATGAACACGGAATATGACTTAATACCATTTTTAATATATTCTTCAAGATGCCTTTGTACAGAAAACGACTCCCTAATATGCTGTTGCGTACCTGTAAGCAAAGTAACTTCTACCAAAACCGTATCTTTATTTTCCAAACATTCGATATCAGGGTTTCCACCTGATGCAAAACTTGTAGGTAAACCTTCGTCATCTGAAATAAAATTAGGCTTTACTATTACATTTGGCAATTTTTTGAGAATAGCTAAGGAAGTCAAAAACTCTAAACGCAAAGGTTGTTCTATTACTTTTAAGATGTCATCTCCGGAAGATTTTTTTTGTGCCAAATTAAGCATTTCAGTTTTAATAGTTTCCCATTCATAATGTTTTACCCATTTTTCTAATTCCTTGTCTGTGATTCTAACAGGCGCCCTATAGACTGAAAGCGTTGCAATCAGATTATTATCAATTGTTCCGATATACTCAAAAAAACGTTTTTCAGAAGTAAAATTTGGGTAAGAAATATAATTTTTCAAAATATAATCTACTGTTGCTATTTCTTTTGTGTTGATGTCAATAAAACGACCACCGCCACGCAAGGAAATTAAACCTGTCAAACGCATTTTGCGAATAAAATCATCCGGATAGTCGCCTAAAATTGAATTATCGTCACGTTTGGTTTCATTTAATGAACCGTAACAAAGCTCTAAAATCGTTTCATTACTTGGCGAATATCCATATTTTTTTCGCAATTTTTTGATTTCTTGATACAGACTTTCTGCATCGTCATTTTTCCAACACAACAGTAAAGGGATTTCTAATTTTGAAATACCTGTACCGTTAAAAGCTTGGTCTTTATTTAAAAGTTGGATTGTCTGAATAAGTAGAATTAAAGGTACATTTTTATTTAAAACTCTACGAAATGGATTGTGGCGTTGATATTTAGCAAAAGCATTAGCAAAAACCATTAGTTCGTTTTCGGGTTTTTCTTTGTCCAGCAACATTTTTCCGCTTTCCGAAAACTTTATTTTCTCGTTTTGCCAATACCATACAAAACCTAACTCTTTGGCTATTTTGAACCAAGTATCAAACCTTGATGCCCAACCCCTGTCAAAACCTGCTTCTTTGTGACTTTGCGGATTGTCAGCAAGTACACGTTCGGATTCTGCTTCGCTTAATTCTATTTCATTTTCCCATTTATCTTTTACGTTTTGCGAAACTTTCATAGGTTGATATAAACCTTTTTGAGTGAGGGTTTTAGCGACCTTCCCAACAATCTCATTCGTCAAAATTTCGCCATCATATTCACTAAAAATGGTTAAGAAATCCTTTAATCGCTCAGGATTTCTAAGTGTCGTAGTAAACAACAACGGTTTGTATTCAGATTGACGTTTTTTCATAGTTTAATAATTAGTAATCAATACCTCTTTAATTTCCTTTTTACTATTATTATGATAACTAATATAATTGCTCTCTATCTTGTGTGTTTTGTATTTTTTCATCCATTTAATCAATAATTCATTTTTGCTTCCGTTATAATGGGTTACATTTGATAATGCAAATTTGACGCCTTTTTTATTTAATTTATCAATTAAGTCTAATAAATCAGATTCAGATTTCTCATCCCAAAATTTATTGTATTCGCTCGCAGTTATTAAATAAGGAGGGTCTAAATAAACAAAATCGTTTTTTGAATATTTTTTTTCAGAAAAAAACTTTCTAAAATCTTTTGAACTTAATGTCATTTTTTTATCGCGTACAAAACCAAAGTAATCATTTAAAGCATTAACAACATTTTTATTAAAATCAACATTCCCTACTGGCAGATTAAATTTGCCCCCGCCATTAAATCTCAACATTCTATTAAAACCATATATAAGCAAAATATACAAAATCAAGGGGTCATTTTTTCTATTATTATTGACACTCTCTCTCAGCTTTTCATATCCTTCTTTATTGAATCTAGCAAAATAAGTCTTTTTCCACTCTTTTTTTAGCGAATTTGGAATCATATCTTCCTTATACGACCTAGATAAATTATATTCGTGTATTATTTTTTCAGCATCTTTAAAAAATTTATTTGAATTGTTTGAGTTTTTAATTAAAAATTTGTGTATATTAATAAGGTTTTTATCTATATCATTTAAATAATATCTTTTTGCTTCAACATTTAAAAATATAGTGCCTCCGCCCACAAATGGTTCATAAAAATTAACTATTTCTTGCGGAAATAAATTAATTAATTGCTTCATTAACTTGTATTTATCTCCAACATAAAACAGTGGAGATCTTTTGATTTTATTATTCATAATTAACCTTAGTTACAAACAAATATTCTTTGTGGTTATTAAAATTTGTGTTTCCGGCATTGAAATGTCTATAACTTTTTTCAAAAATCTTAGTTCTTCCTTTTGTGTTCAAAATCTTTTCGATTTCTTGGAGTGTAATTTTATTTCTCGATGAATTACTTTTCGAATCGTAAGTATTATTATATGACACGACCAAATACTTAGCATTAATATCCTTTACCAATTCGGCAAACTTATTTTTAGCTTGGGTTTTACAATAATCACTCATATTTTCTGGCTCCGGCTTTAATGCTACTCCATATAATTTTGGCTTATCCCATTTAGTTAATGTCTCTAAAACATGGTAAAACCTGCTATATTGTCTAGAGTTATAAGGTGGATCAATGTATGCAATATCTACTTTTATTTTTTTTACTAAAATGTTGGTATCCTCTCTAAAAATAGAAACATTTTTGACGCTAATAGGATCAATCGGTTTCATAAAAAAATCATCTTTTAAAAAATCCTTTTTAAAATAAGCATCATAATGACCAACGGTATTAGCAATTTTATCAACAGCATACAGTAATGAAGCAATGAGTATGTGGTATTCTTTCTCAGTAAGATTATTTTTGTTTTCTTCTATGTTTTCTCTAATAAAGCCAATAATCTTTGATGAATTTTGACTAAAATATTTACCCCCAAAACACTTTGAAAAATAATTGTCTTCCAGATCTTCACCGTAAATATTGTTATAATTTTTGATAATATTATCAATTTTATTTTGATCCCACTCACCAATGCCAAAAAAAGCTTGATAAATTGTATAATTTGAATAAAGAAAGTCGTTCAGTATGATTTCTTTGAAATGTTTTGTAGCTATAGCTGACACAATTCCCGTTCCTGCAAAGACATCAGCAAAAGAGTTTCCTTCGCACTCTTTATTGATAATGGAAAAAATCCACTTTATTAGCTTATGCTTACTGCCAACATATCTACGATTCTGTAATTGGACATGATTTTTTTTTACTTGAGGAATATAAAAGTAATTTTCCTTGATTGTTTCCGCGCTTACCTCATAAGTTGGTTTTTTGATTTCTAATAGATTAAATAATGTTCCCTGTACGCTTTCAGCAACATAATCAACGGTTTGATCGTGACCCTTCAAAGTTTCATAAAAGCTATAATTTCCATTCCTTGCAGTAATAATAAAATCTATAACAGAGATTCCCATTATCTCGCCTGCCTGAACAATTCTTTCAATAATCGCACTATCTTTTTCGCTCGGAGTTGGATCTCCTGTTGGATGATTATGTACTAAAATGATACTTGCGGAATTTAACTCAACAGCTGGATAAAATATTTCTCTTGGGTGTAATAAACTTTTATCAAGTAATCCGATGCTAATTATTTCTTTTTTTATTAAAACATTTCTTGCATTCAGGTATAAACAAACAAGATATTCTTTTTTCTTATCCTGTAAATCATAAGTAAGAGATAAAACATCTTTTGAATTTTTAATAACAATATAAGTTGTGCGATTTTCTTCGTAAAATCTTTTTATTAAAGAAATTGCTGATACAACCTGCAACGCTTTTGCTTGCCCAATTCCTGAAATCTCCAACAGATCATCAATGCTTATATCCAAGAATTTTTTGCCAAATTTACTTATTATTTGTTGAGCAAGTTTTTGAACATTTTTTCCTTTAATCCCACTTCCAAGCAAAATAGCTAAAAGGTCACTTTTGGAAAGTGCGTCAGGTCCCTTTTTTATAAATCTTTCTCTTGGGCGATCTACCTTTGGGATATCTTTTAATTTTGACATATTTATTACTTGATTAAATCCTCAATTGAAACGCCTAATGACTTGGCTAATTTTGCCATGATAACACGGAGG
>PFIP01000106.1 GCA_002782675.1 Candidatus Infernicultor aquiphilus | reverse complement strand
TTGACTTCATCCATAATTCTTTCGACAAATTCCTGCCTCTTCTTCAGCACTGCCAGGTGCAGGGCAGACCGGGTCTTTAAAATCTCCTGCTGCTTTTTGGTCTCAGCATCTTTGGTGGCTCTCGCTACCGCAATCCTTTTTCTTTCTTCGTTATCCTTTATAAGAGTAGTTTTCCGGCTTTCATAATATTCCACCAGCTTTTTTTGTTTTTGCTGAAAGTCAAGTTCTATTCTCTCTATAACCACCTTCATGAAAAGGGAAATTTTATCTTCAATAGTATTGGACATATCCTTCACCTCAAATCTTAAGTCCTATGGATTCCCTTATATACCTGGTTAAAAAGTCGGGAGGCCGCCTGGTCCCGTGCCGGTCGGGAATTTCAACGATGATGGGAAGGCTGCTGGAAAGTTTAATTTCATCCAGTTCCAGCTTCACCCTTTCCGCTAATAGCTCGGTTATGAGTATAATTCCTATATCCCGGTTTTTCTTTACCTTGGCCAATTCTTTCAATATTTCTTCCCTTTCGTGGACTACCACTCCTTCTATACCAGATAACCTCATGCCAGTCAGGGTGTGGGTATTATCGCTTATTATAAAGACCTTCATAGGGATCCCTCTATATTTTACCCAGTATCATTATGGAGACAATCAGCCCATATATGGCAATACCTTCAGCCAAACCCACAAATATAATGGTTTTACCCACAATATTCGGGTCCTCTGAAATAGCCCCTATAGCCGAGGAGCCTACGACAGCCACTGCATAGCCTGCGGCGATAGCACTAATTCCGGTGGAAAGTGCAGCCGCCAAAAATCCCATCCCCGATGAAGAATTTGCCGAAGATTCAGCACTGGCGATACCCGGTATCAAGAAAAATAGGAAAACCGCTACCAGCACTACATAAATCGATACACTTGCTCTTACTAATTTTCTGATCCTCTTTGCATTAGCTTTATCTTTCTTTAAATAAATATAGAACCCTGCTGCCACGGTCAATCCCGGTATAGCCATGGCCATAAACGATACTGCATACATTTTTAAAACCCCCCTTTCAAATTTATAATGTTGTAAATATATATCCCGATACCCAGGGGAATACCCCTTTTTTTATGATATAAACTTATTCTCCTACCGACAGATGATATACCTTTTATTTTTACCGGGACATATTCTATACCATCTCCCCGGTAATATTTGCTAAAGAGCTCGTAATATTCCAGCCTCAAAGCCTGAATAAATACTATAAGTCCTTCTAAAACGATAATTACTATATTCCCCAATACCAATACTGCCAGGTTTCCCCATGAGGTGCTCATCATCCTGGCTAAGGTGGCAAAGGCTATATAAAGTCCCACATGGGTCAAGGCAAAAGCTCCCACCCTTAGGAAGGATATAGTATTGGAAAGCATGGAAAGCAGAGTCTCTATTACTCCAAACCCCTCTTCTATATAATAATTAGCCGGAGATCCTCTGTAAAGCTTATCGGCATGGAGCAGCTTGTTGGCCAGAGGTTCTTTAAATACCATCAAAATAAGAAGACCCATCATAGTATAAGCCAGTGCTGGTGATATATTACTATGGGTAACGACAACCCGAAATATGGTATATAACAATATTAGGTAAAAGGCAAGTCCTACTACACCATTTCTGCTGAAAAGGCCTTCTTCCATGTTTTTTCCAAGGCTGGAATTTATTATGTTGTATATATAACTACTTAAGATAAGTACCACACCAAAGACCACTGCCACCACCAGCATGTAATTGATGTTTGCCATAGGCCTGATGATGAGCGGTGATAGGATTTCCTCGGAGCCGAAAACACTGCCGTAAACGAAACCAAAAACGGTGGAACTTAAACCTATCCGGCTCAAAATTCCTCCCAGGCTAGTCCTTTTCCATCCCAGTTCTAAAATAAGACCGCTAAAAAGCAGTATAAGTCCCTGGCCCACATCACCGAACATCGCTCCAAAGAGAAGCATATAGGTCAAAGCGAAAAAGGCCGTAGGGTCTTTTTCACGGTAAGCCGGGGTGCCATACATCTTCACCAATATTTCAAAAGGTCTAAATAGTTTTATATTACTAAGTTTTGTAGGTGGGGTTAGGCCCGAACCAGTTTTATTGATATCCTCCACCAAAATTATAACCTCACCCCCGAACTGGCTCTCCAGTTCGCTTTTCAGTCTGGACACACTGCTAACCGGTACGAAGCCAAACATAAAAAATAGTTTATTACCCATGGCAATCTCTGATTTGAGTTCTTCGGTCTTTTTCTCCATTTCCAGCCTGGAATAACCTTTTTTTAATTCTGTAATGTATTTTACCCTATAATCTTCCGAGGATTTTTTAAGGTATTCTATGACCTTTTGGTCCTCACCTATACTTTTCCTAAGTTCCTCCGTAACTTTTGCGGCAGTGCCCCCAAATTCTGTAGGTATAGCCAGAAGGGTATAATTAAGAGAACTAAAAATCTTCTCCAGGGTTTCCTCCAAACTTACTGGAGTTATGGAAGCCACTATGACATATTTGCCTTCCACTCCCACCTTTAATACTACTGCTGGTATGTTCTCGTAATTTTTCTTGAGCTTATCGTAATTTTCTCTGGAAATCCTTATCAGCCTGAATACCAGGTATTTCATATAAATAAACCGGCTTAGATCTAAACTAAACCTGGACAGATATTTAAGGTTATCAATGTACTCTCTTTTTTTATTGATAGAGCGCACCTTTTCTTCTATCTCATCGGCAGTGGAACAAACCTTAGCGTAGATGTCCGAAAGTTGCTTCATAAAGTCATCATAGTCATAATCCTCGCCCAAATATTCCATTCTTAGTTGGGGCTTTATACTAAAAAGACTTAATAATGATTTTACCACTTCTTCGTCTTTAGTAAAATCCCGCTTTGAAGAATAGGGCTTTAAGAAAGGTAGTTCTTCTAAGGCTTCTATGTTTTTCTCACTAGGAGGCAGGAAAAAATCGGTGGAATTCACTCTGACTAAAGCGTTTATCATGTGCATACTCCCGTTTAAAGCCACCAAACGTAAAACCCGGTTTAAAAGAGTTTTTTTACCTATAACTCCTATACTTTTCATTTTTTCTACACTCATAAAAATATCTCCTTGAACTTAGGCCGCCTTCACCAGAAATTTCCTGGCTTCTTCCGGTGGCAGGTCATATCTTATACTCTCTATTATGGAAATGATATCCCTTATTTCAAATTCAAGTGACCACACATATCCTATAGTCTGGATTATACTCATGGTGAACTTATGGGTCATAGCCATGAGTTTATAATAGATAAACCTGTTGATGCGCCTTTCCATATATATATCCCTGGATATTTCTTCTTTTTTAAACAAAAAACCATAGACCGTATTTATGGTCATCCGGTAGAGCTCCTCAAGGTTCTTCGTATAACACATGCCCTGGCGATCCGCAAAAGTCAGTCTATCTCCAAAATTTATGGTGTAGTTTAAAAGCTCTTCCGGTGACAGGTGGTAAAATTTTTTACCTCGGTAGATCCACTGAATATTGTACAGATCAGCTACCATCCCTTCCCATTTCTTCAGCATTTTTCTGTCCTCCCCGGATATTTTTAGCCTTCGGCTTTGAATGATGTTAAAATAACCCATATCCAGAGCCATCTCAAACCTGAAGAGATTTTCTCTCTTGCCATCTACCAGAGGGTTCAAGACCTCAAAAAACTCCGAACCTTCCAAAGAATATATCAAGTCCCTAATCGTCTTTGATTTAAAAAGCCTTTTAGGGTTAACTCGGCTGTATTTGCCTAAAAAGGAGAGGGGTTTTTCAATAGTTTCTGGCTCCTTGCCGTTGAAAATACTTCTGGCCAGGACCTTTAAATCCTCTATCTCATATTTCATATAAAGCGAACGGACAAGGTCCTTATAATCATCCCAGAAATAATGGATAAGTTTATCCATGTTTTTGATCATATTGCGCTTCAGAATGTCTTCCAGGTCTCTCCTGCTGACCGTGTCGAGGTGAATTCCTCCTAATAGCTTGCCGTAAGAAATATTCTCTTT
>PFIP01000144.1 GCA_002782675.1 Candidatus Infernicultor aquiphilus | reverse complement strand
TTAAATTCAAAACTATTATCTTGTAGGCCTGGTAAACCTACTTGAGTATTTAGGGTGAAATCGTCCTTAATTTTATATTCTAATTCTATGTTACTTTTTCCTATTTCATTTAAAGGAGTAGAATAGGTTAAATAGAAATTTTCAGAAAAATATTTTCCTATTTTAAGAACTAAACTTTCTAAAGCAAAACCTGGAATAAAAGCAAAATTAGAACCCTGATCTTGTTTGAAGATGGTTTCAATTTTAAATTCATCTAGACCTAAAGAATTAGCGACTTCATTTTCTATCTGGTTTAGAAATCTTATGCTCAATCCTTGAGCAATTAAATTAATCATTTCTTCCTTTAATATTGTTCCCATCTCCCCTTCAGTCAAACCAGCATAGTTTTTATTAAACATCAAAAGAGAAATTATTTCACTTTCACTTAAAGGAGGTGAGGAACTAAGTACCATCATAGGTTGAGCAAGAATTCCACTTAGGCTTAAAAATACATTGATGGAATCAATTTCAGTCTTTGCTTCTAGATTTAAAATTAGGTCTTTTCCGGAAGAATTAGAAAAAATTGCTTTACCCCTCGATATTCTAAATTTTTTATCTAAAAAGTCAATATAGCCTTGTTTAATCTCTAATTCCCCGTTTAATTTTGGAGCAGATAAAGTACCTTGAACTTTTAAATCTCCCTCTAATTTCATATTAAAATCTTTAGTTTTAGCTGTAAAATCATCGGCGACTTTTAGCTGTAAATCGATATCTCCTTTAATATTAATTAATTTAGATAGAAACTCAGATAAATCAGAAGGAGTTTCCTGGTTGTTTTCTTTCCAATTCAGTTCTCCCTTAGAAAGAGTCAAACTTCCTTTGATATGAGGAGAAGTAAATGACCCAGTTACCTTGGCATTTAAAGCAACTTGAGCTTTAAAAATATCCTGATATAAAATTTCTTCTTCCTTATTATTCCATATATTAATGTCTAAATCTTGAGGTTGCAAGTTATTTAAAGCAAATTTCCCGGAAGTATAAATCTTATATTGGTCCATCTGAAAATTCATATCTTCTATTTTAACTAAATTATCTTCTAACTGCAGAAGGACGCTTAAATCACTTATTTTTGACGGTAATGCATAAAATTCTACTTCTCCCTTAGTAAGGGTAATGCTTCCATTTAAAATTGGGTGGTTTAAGGTTCCAGAAAGTTTTAGATCAGCATTAGTCAGTCCCTGAACCTGCTTAAGCTCTTTCTTAAAAAATATTTTCATAAAACTTAAATCAGTGTTTTGTAAAGTTAGGTTAAAATCTAAAGGAAGATTGGCCAAACTGGGAGCAATTTCATCTTGGTTCAGAAAAGAAAATTTATAGGGTATTTTACCATTACCTTTTATCTGATGTCCATCTTTATCTAAAATAAATTGTTTAACCTCTAAAATATCCTGATTATATAGAGCTTCTACACTAAGTTTATCAAAATAAAAACCTGAAAATTCTGCCTTTTCTATCTGTGCTCCGAAAGAAATGGTAGGTAAGTTGAGATCTCCTTCGATTTCTGCCTTGAAGTTTACCAGACCTTTAATTTCCTCTTCTACCCTAAAAAGATGAGATAGTTGGCCTAAATCTATATTATTTGCAGAAATACTAATCTTTAAATTTTTATTATTCTGATCAAAATCAATCCATCCATTACCTATAAACTCACCCTTACTTTGTTTTAATTTTAATTTATTAATCCTTAGCCTAGAGCCAATTTTATCTAACTTTATATCTATAGAATTTAAAGGCATCTCCTCTAATTGAGCATCTTCAATCAATGCCGATAAATATAAGTCAGGAGAAGTATAATTACCTTTAATCTCCAGAGAACCAGTAGCCTGCCCTTTAAATTTACTGATTAAATCTAACCCGGTAAAGTTTACCAACAAGTCTCTAATATTTTGGTTTAAAAAATTAACTCTTAGATCTAAAGGTAAATCCTCCTCTAAATTTATTTCCCCTTGCGAATAGAGCTGAGCTTCCCCAGATTTTAAAACTAAATTTTCTATTTTTATTTTTTTATCTTTTAGGGTAAAAATCAGATTCCCAGATTCCGCTTTATAGTTTACTAAATTAATATCTTTCAATTTTAAATCTCCCTTAGCCACAACTTGAGGCCAATTACCCTGAAGGGAAATTTCTCCCTGGACCAAGCCAAGTACTGATAAATCATAATTATAGAGAGTGGCAAGGTAGTTTAGGTCTGCCTGCTCTAGCTGTAAAGTCAAATCTAAATAAATATTTTTTTTCTCTAATAAATCAATATTTCCTTTCCCCTTAAAGACCAAACCTTTATTTCTAAAGATAACTTCTTCTAATTGAACCTTATTTGCCTGATAATTTATTTTTCCTTCCAAAAAATCAAAAGGCAATTCAGAGATCTGCCCTTTTTCTGCCTCAATCTTTCCGCTAATTTTTAAATCATCAGGTAAACCACTTAAGCTACCGTTAAAACTTGCCAACCCTTTAATCCCTTGATAATTTAAAATTTCTCCTAATGCTTCTAAATTAATTCCGGTAGTCTTTACTTTTAAATCCAGATAATTATTTTTAGTAATGGTACCTTTGGCATTTAGAGAAAGGATACCGGCTTTATCTTCAATCCTTATTTCGGTAGAGAGGTTAATCTTTTCTAGCTCACCATTATCATCCTTAATCTCTACTTTCCCCGATAATGGACCATTCTTTAAATAATTTAAGTGAAGAGATTTTAGAAGATCACTTTCTACACTTAGCCGAGTAAGATTAAATAAAAGGTTATATTTAGGTAATTCGTCTTTTAGATTAATCCTACCTGAGCCTTCAATATTACCTCCTCCAATCTCTGCCTTTATATTCTTAAAATAAATACCCTCTCGATTGTATTGGAATTCTGTCTCTAGATTAGCTAAATCATACCCCTCTATATTACCCTGTTTGGTTAGCAATTCTCCCTGTGCTTGAAAATCTTCTTCCGAACCACTTACTATAAAGGATAGGTTAGATTTACCCTCAACTTTTAATTCATTAGAGAGAGGTAAATAGCTCTTTAAATATTCCTTTAAGTCATTTAATTTAAAATCATCGGATAGTACATTTATACAATAATTTAATTTTTCTGGATAAGTTACCTTTCCCTGGAGGGTGAAGGGGGAGTTCTTATAAAAAGCAGTTATCTTCTCTATCGTAGTTTCCTTAGAATCAAATTTTACTACACCTTCTAATTGTTTGATTTCCAATCCCCCTAAAAAATCAGGTAATAATTCAGTATTTTTCGTAGAAGCACTACCATACCAGATAATTTTATTATTCTGGGTATTATTTTTATCGAAATCTAAATGTAGAGTTAAATCAAACAGCCCTTTTTTTAAATTAAAGGGTTCAGCTTGAGCCACATAATATTGAAAATGAGTAATATCAGCATTTTTAAAGTTAAAATCGAGGGAATAATTTGACCCATCAGCACAAAAATATCCCTTTAAAGTAAGAAGAGTATCATCTTCTTTCTTTAAACCTGTACCATCAAACTCTACTTGGGGTAAATTTCCCAGATAAAAAGAACCATTTAAAGATTTTACTATAGTCAGGAGTCCATCTTCCTTATAGACTTGGTAATCTTTATAAAATAAATTTCCGCTCTTAATATTTACTTTATTAACGGTAAATTTATCCAAAAAATTATTATATCTTAAATTAAATTTTTTCATAAAATCAAAGGTCCCCTGACTATCTCTTACCAAGGTCATCTGGGGTTCCACTATAATCATATCTTCAATATTCCAGGTCATTTTCTTTCTTAGAGCAGAAAATAAATCGAGATTATAATTAATAATTATTTCCTTTGCTTCAAGGAGTAAATCCTCCTCTTTTAATGATTTATCCTGAAATATTTTAAAATTAGATAGAGTTACAGATTTAAACGAATAATCTTTAACTTTTTCAATATAAATTCCCCGCTCCATAGCATTCTCTAATTTAGAAATAATCAGACCCTTTATCTCTTCTTTTGCCAGATTGCTTCGAATAGTAAAATAAACTCCAGTAATTAGAGCAATGAGAATTAGAGAAACTAATATTATTTTAGGAAAAGATTTTTTTGAATTTTTATCGGGCATGTAATAATTCTCCAATTTACCAATGCACTAATGCACCAATTTGCCAATTTACCAATTTGCCAATTTGCCAATTGCATTCGTTAGTATATGGTTAGCGTATAGCGTACAGCGTTTAGCGTATAGGCTAAGTCAATAAAGTATTGTTTTTGATGTAGGGGTCGGATTTATCCGACCCGAGTTCTGCGGGCTTGATAAATCAAGCCCCTACCTCTACACGCTAAACTCTACCCGCCATATGCTATATTCACTAAATACAAATTTATTATATCATATATCTTAATACAGCTTAAATTAATTTTTTTAGATTTAAATAGATTTCTAATTCAAATTAATAATATTTTTAATTATTTATTTCTTTTTCTTTCGTTTTCATCTTCTCCCAAACTGCTAAAGCTTCTTCAGGAGTATTCACTTTTAAATCACCAAAGACATGAGGATGTCTTCTAACAAATTTATCTATTGCCCCGGCTAATACTTCAGAATAACTAAATAAACCCTTTTCTCTGGCAGTTTCAATCTCCATAAAGATGACCATTAATAAGTCACCCAATTCTTCACGCAAATTATCTATATCCTGGGATTTAACTGCCTCTGAAATCTCTTTAGCTTCTTCCAGAATATTAGTAGTCAGGGATTCTAAAGTCTGTTTTCTATCCCAAAGACAACCTTCTGGTCCCCTTAATTTAGCTATAATATTCATCATTTCGGTAAATAATTTTTTCTCTTCCTGGTATTCTTGGTACATTTTCTCCTCCGTATTTATTAGTCGTTAGTGAATTTGTCAAATAATCGTAGGGGCAGACCTTGTGTCTGCCCGTAGGACTAAAAACCATAATTAAAAATTTTTTTGTATAAACTATTGTTTTGAATGTACTCATTTCGGGCAGACACAAGGTCTGCCCCTACATATTGTACATTATTATTTTCTTCACGCGATACGCGATACTATATACTATATTTACTTCGCCAGGTTTATCATAAATTCCTTTAAAAATTTTAAAATTTCGGTAGATTTAATCCCAGAAAGATTAATTTGAGAAATTCCGATCGATCTATTTTCTTCCTCGATTAATCTTTGCTGATAGAAAGAAGATAACCGGCTTAATTTAGACTTTATTTCCCTATTCTGCAGATATCTAAGAACCAATCTCTCTTCCTTTACCTGGAGAGAACTTATCGCTAATTTTTTTAAAAATATTTTCAGATATATTATCTCTAACAAATTCCTTACTTCTTGAGGGTAAACTCCATATCTATCCCTTAACTCCTCCTTTGCTCTCTCTAAATCCGGTAAATCTTTAATTTCGGCTAATTTCTGATAGATTAAGACCCTCTGTTCTAAATTAGGAATATAAATTGGGGGGATATAAGCATCTATCTTTAGATCAATAACCGGAGTAATTTCTTTTTTCTTCTCTTCCCCCTCTTTTTCTTCTCGTAATTCCTGAATAGCCTCTTCTAATAAATGGCAGTAAAGATTAAACCCTACTTCACTTACTACACCATGCTGCTCCTTACCTAATAGATTCCCTGCTCCTCGAATTTCTAAATCACGCATAGCCAATTTAAATCCAGAACCTAATTCACTGAACTCTTTAATTGCCTCTAATCTCTTTTTAGCAGTATCATTAATTCCGCGATAGGAAGGATAAAAGAAATAAGCATAAGCTCGTCGGTCAGTCCTTCCCACTCTTCCCCTTAGCTGATAAAGTTGAGAAAGTCCTAATTTATGGGCATCATCAATTAGAATAGTATTTACATTGGGAATATCTAAACCAATTTCGATGATGGTAGTACAAACTAAGATATTAAATCTCTTTTCTAAAAAATCAATCATTATTTCTTCTAATTGTTCTTCTGCCATCTGGCCATGAGCAATTCCAATTCTGGCTTGAGGAAAGAGCTGATTCAAATCTCGAGCCACTTTTTGGATATCTCTTACTCGATTGTGGACAAAGAATATTTGTCCATCCCGATCTAATTCTCTTCTTATAGCCTCTGCAATCACTTTATCATCTCTTGGACAGACATAAGTGGCGATAGGGAATCTGTCTTCAGGTGGAGTATTTATCACACTTAAGTCTCTAACTCCAATAAGTGACATATGTAAGGTCCGAGGGATAGGAGTAGCAGTCAGAGTAAGAGAATCAATATTTTCTTTTAATTTTTTTATTCTTTCTTTGTGCAGGACTCCAAAACGCTGCTCTTCATCCACGATTAACAATCCCAAATCTTTAAACTCAATATCATTTTGAATTAATCGATGAGTTCCGATAACCAAATCTACTTTCCCTTCTTTTAGATCTTCGATAACTTTTTTCTGTTCCTGTTTGGTTCTAAAACGAGAAAGCATATCTATATTTATAGGAAAAGAATTCATTCTTTCTCGAAAATTATCATAATGTTGTTGTACCAAAATAGTAGTTGGTGCTAAAACGGCAACTTGCTTTCCATCTAATACCGCTTTAAAGGAAGCTCTTATGGCTATCTCTGTTTTGCCATAACCTACATCTCCGCAAACTAATCTCTCCATAGGTTTGATACTTTCCATATCAGCTTTAACCTCCGATAAGGCCTGCAATTGATCATAAGTTTCTTCAAAAGGGAAAGACATCTCCAATTCTTGTTGCCAGTTATTATCTTTAGAAAAGGCAAAACCTTTAACCTCTTTACGAGCAATATATAAATTGTAAAGTTCTTGAGCTAATTTTTGAATCGACCTTTTTACTTTTCTTTTGGCTTCTCCCCAAGAAACTCCTCCTAAACGATTAACTTTAGGAGCTTTATCCTTTATACCTATATATCTATTAACCAAATTAAATTGATCTACCGGGACATATAATTTATCCCCTTCGGCATATTGGATTAAAAGATAATCTTGTTTTACTCCTTTAACCATTAAATTTACCACCCCTTTATATTCCCCTATACCATGATCAATATGTACTACATAATCTCCTGGAGAGATATCCATTGCTGTGAAAAAGGGTTCACTCTTATGTCTGGTTAATTTATATCTTTTGTTCCTTTCCTTGCCAAATATTTCCTGATCAGTTATTAAAACTATTTTTAAAAAAGGAAGTCTAAAACCATAATTTAGATAACCATAAGAAATAAAGATAGTTGATTTTAAGGGAGTATATTCTTCTATCCCTCCTAGGATAAATCTTTTTACTCCTCTTTCTTCTAATATCTCACCTAAACGTCTAGCACGCCCTTTATCCCGGACTAGAATAAGAATATTTTGTTTATCTTTCTGCCACTTTTCTAAATCCTTAGTAAATAGATCTAAATTTCCAAAATAAGACCCCATTTCTTGACCCTCTAAAACAAACTCTCTGCTATTATCTTGTTTCTCGGTCTGATTAAGGAAAATTTCTTCTTTATTTTTCTCCGAAAAGTAAGTAAAATTAATCATTCTTTTAGATTTTAGATGGTTAAATACCTCAGACCAGGTGATAAAATAAGAAGATGGTATTTTTTGGTAAATATGTTCCATCTCTTCCTGAAATTTCTCCGCTTTTTCTCTAATTACTTCCGGTTCATTCAATAATACTATTAAATCTGAAGGTAAATAATCAAATATAGTACTATAATTATAATTAGAGGAACCATCAGCAATTAATTCTCGAGAAGGCAGAAGAGTATAATTATTCAATTTGAGTATCGACCTTTGAGTATTGCTATTAAAATATCTGATTGATTCTATTTGGTCTCCAAATAATTCTAATCGAAGAGGATTTTCACTGGTTACTGGGAAAAAATCGATAATTCCTCCCCGATTGCTAAATTCGCTTTTTTTTTCAACTATTTCTACCGTTTTATAATTCTGATCTAATAAAATTTTTAAAAAATCCTCTTTTTTTAGATCATCTCCTACTTTTAATTCCCAACTTATCTTCTTAAAGTTTTGAGGAGAGACTAATTTAGGCAACAAAGCTTTAACCTCAGCGATTAAGATGATTCTCTTTTTATTTTGGTCATTGGTAGAAAGATATTTTAGAATATTGATCCTTTGCTCGATTATCTGGGGATCAGAATTGATATCCTCATAGGGGAGGACCTCAAAAGAAGGTAAGAGAAAGAGATTCTCTTCCTGGTTCTTTGATCTATACCAAAAAGTATCCAGATCTTGGTATATCTTTAGGGCATTCTCTGGAGAATCAACGATAATAAGGTAAGATTTTTCTATCTCACTTCCTAAAGCAGCCATAAAAAAAGAACGGGTGCTATCTTTAAGACCGGAAACCCAGAATTTATTTAGTTGATTTCCCTTTATAGTTTTTACTATATCTTTAAATTCTTCAGATTTATTCCATAAGGATAATATTTTCGATAAGCTCATTTAAATTTTCCTTATTTCTTTCAAGGAATGGTCTTGAAGTTTCATTATTTCTTGTAGGGGGCGGATTTATCCGACCCGAGTATTGCGGGCTTGATAAATCAAGCCCCTACCTCCCAAACGCTAACTGCTCTAGGTTATAATACAATATACATGATACTATTATATTCTGACTTCTGACTTCTGTCTTCTGTCTTATCTACGAGATACGAACTACTATTTCGCTAACCTTAAAGCTAAATTATAAAGATCCTGGCTAATAGTTTTTGGTTGACTAAGCACTACCTCTAAATCAGTTGCTTCAATCTTATTTCCCATTAGTCCTACCATTTTAGATGTTTCTCCCTTTAGTAGATGTTCTACAGCTGCTGCTCCCAAACGACTGGCTAATAACCTATCAAATGCAGAAGGCGAACCACCTCTCTGCAAATAACCTAAAATAGTAACTCTCGTTTCAAAGCCAATTTTATCTTCTAAAAATTTACTTATTTCATAAGTCTCTCCGACTCCTTCAGCAATAACAATAATACAATGAGACTTTCCTCTTTGGTAGCCCTCTTTTAATTTTAAACTAATTTCCGGGAGATTATAAGAAATTTCCGGAATAAGAATAACTTCAACTCCTCCAGCAATTCCACCCATTAAGGCCAGATAACCTGAATTTCTTCCCATAACTTCTATTATAAAAGCTCTCTCATGAGAAGAAGCAGTATCTTTGATTTTGTCAATAGCCCCCATAACTGTATTTAAAGCAGTGTCTACACCAATAGCCATATCAGTGTCAGATAAATCATTATCAATAGTAGCGGGAACTCCCATAGTTTTTACTCCTAAAGCACTGAACTCTCGAATCCCTCGAAAAGTACCGTCCCCCCCAATAGCTACTAATCCATCAATATTAAATTCTCTAATTTTTTGAAGGGCCATATCAAGCCCCTCCTTAGTTTTAAATTTCTCACAACGGGAAGTCTTAAGAATAGTTCCTCCTCTTTGTATAATTCCACCTACTGAAGATATATTCATCGGAAAAATTTGCCCTTCTATTAAACCGGTATACCCTCTTTCCACACCAAATACCTCTAAGCCGTGGAATAGGCCAGTTCGTACCACCGCTCTAATAGCAGCATTCATTCCAGGAGAATCTCCACCACTGGTAAGAACAACAATTTTTTTCATTTTCATAATAATTTTACCTCCGATTTATCAATTAACCAATTGACCAATTTACCGATTCTCCAATTGACCAATTTACCGATTCTCCAATTGACCAATTTACCGATTCTCCAATTTACCAATTTACCGATTCTCCAATTTACCAATTTACCGATTCTCCAATTTACCAATTTACCAAAAAATTCGTAGGACAGGCGTCTCGCCTGTCTATTAGTCGTCAGTCATTGCGAGCTCTGATTTATCAGAGCGTGGCAATCTCTTTATTAAGTTTTTACCGGGCTTGATAAATCAAGCCCCTACCCATTACTTATTACCCTTTACCAATCACTCATTACCATTTTCTCCTGACTTCTGGATCCTGACTTCTGAATTCTGACTTCTATTTTCTTTACGAGATACGAGATAAGAATTACTTCTACCGAAGAAATTTGAAGGATTAGAATGTAGGGGCACGATGCATCGTGCCCACAGGAGAAATTAGGTAATAGCTTTAAATAATATTTTTTACAGTAAATAATTTTAGATTAAGATAGCTCCAATTTTCTATTGTATTTTCTCATCGCTTTTTCAAGGCCATCTTCTATTACTGTCTTTATTGCCTCAGTAGATAGTTGTATTACTTCACTTATTTTATCCTTTTCGTTATTATTAAAATTAGAAAGGACATAAGAGGCATAATCAAAATTAGAATTTATTGAAGGTTTACCAATCCCTATTCTTAAACGAGGTATATCTTCACTATTTAAATATTGAATAATCGACTCCACTCCCTTATGACCGCCAGCACTCCCTCTTTTCCTGATCCTGATCTGACCTAATTCTAAATTCAGATCATCATAAACTATCAATAAATCTGGAAAGGATATCCGGTAGTAGGAAACAATCTTGCTTACTGATTTCCCGCTTAAATTCATATAAGTCTGCGGTTTTACCAATATTAATTTATGATTCATTAGTTTCCCTCGGGAAACTAATGAATCATAAGATTTCACCCTTTTAAATTCTATTTCTATATTTAGAGCTAAGTTATCAATTATTCTAAACCCTATATTGTGTCGACTGAATTCATATTGCAAACCAGGATTACCCAAACCAACTACCATCTTCAATAAAGTTCACTATCCTTTTGCCATCCTATTCTTTTTTAGATTCTTTTTTAGATTCTTTTTTAGATTCTTTTTTTGGTGCAGAAGAAGGAGTTTCTGTCTTTACTTCTACTTTTTCTTCTCCTTTAGTTACTTCTTTTTCTTCGGTTACTGCTTCCCCTTCTACTACTTCTTTAACTACCTCTTCTTCTTTAGCAGGAGGAACTAAGGCAGCAACAATTCTATCTGATTTAGTTAATACTTCAACTCCTTCAGGAAGCTGTATTTCTCCAACTGTAATATTATCTCCTATCTTCAGATTGCTCAAGTCTACTTTTAAACTCTCTGGTACTTTAGAAGGTAAACATTCTATTTCAACTTTTCGTAATTCCACATTTAAAATTCCCCCATCTATTGCTCCGATAGGTTGGCCTATTAATTCAATATTAATTTCCATGGTTAATTTCTCTTTTAGAGTTACTCCATAAAAATCAACATGAACTATCTGCTTCTTTAAAGAATTATACTGAAAGTCTTTAATCACAACTAATCGGCTAACTTTTTTATTCCCATCATCTATTTCTAAATCAATGAGTTGGTGTGTTTTGCTAGCTAATAATCTTAATAAATTTTCTCTTTTAACTTTTAACAGTATATTTTCTTTATCATGAGGAGAATATAGTATTCCAGGAATATCACCTTTTCTCCTAAATTTCTTATTAATTTCTTTCCCAGTTCCATTTCTTAATTCTACTTCTAATTTCGATGTCTCCATTTTATTAACCTCCATTTTCGTATATTGTATATCGTATCTCGTGAAGAAGATAGACTTATATATTATTCTATTTAATTAAATAAAGTACTTACTGATAAATTATTATGAATCCTATTAATTGCTTCCGCAAATATTTCTGCTACTGATAAAATTTTAATACCTGGTATACTCTTATTATGGTCAATGGGAATGGTATTAGTAACTACTACTTCTTTAAATAAACCATCATGCAAAGATTTTTCTATTCTTTCTTTTGCCGGACCAGCAAAGACCGCATGGGTAGCACAAACATATACTTCTTTTGCCCCAGCATTTAATAATGCCTGGGTTCCCCTAATTATTGAAGCAGCTGTATCAATAAGATCATCAACTATAATAGCAGTTTTATCCTTTACTTCTCCTACAATATGCATTATTTCTACTTCATCAAAAGCTGATCTATATTTATCAATAATGGCAATAGGTTTTGCAAGGCGTCCAGAAAACTCTCTAGCTCTAGCGGTCCCCCCTACATCAGGAGAAACTACCACCACTTTATCCAAATTTTTTTCTTTAATGTAATTCGATAATATGGTTACACCTTCTAACTGATCTACCGGGATATCAAAAAATCCCTGAATTTGCCCGGCATGTAAATCCATAGTAATTACCCGATTAGACCCTGCAGAAACTAATAAATTAGCAACTAATTTAGCGGTAATTGGCTCACGGGGTTTAGTCTTTCTTTCCTGGCGAGCGTAACCATAATAGGGTATAACTGCAGTAATCCTTCCTGCTGAAGCTCTTCTTAGAGCATCTATCATAATTAATAATTCCATTAGATATTCATTAGCTGGTGGACAGGTAGATTGGATTATAAAAACATCTTCCCCTCTTACACTTTCCTCGATCTTAACTTTAATTTCGCCATCAGGGAATCTAGAAACATCTGCCTGACCTAAAGACATATTTAAATACCTACCTATTTCTTCCGCTAAATTTTTATTGGAATTCCCAGCAAATATCTTTAATGTTCTTTGGTCATAAGATAACAAATTTCTATCATCTCCCTCTCTTTAAATTTCCCTATTTGAAATTTTATTTTATGTTCGTTTTCTTCTCTTGCTCCATCCTTTAATATTTCTTTGTTTAGAGCGGGCAATAGCCAGGCTATCTGGGGGTACATCCTCGGTAATAGTTGAGCCAGCTCCGGTATAAGAACCTTTTCCTAATTTCACTGGTGCCACTAAAGAGTTATTGCTTCCGATAAATACTCCTTCTTCTATGACCGTTTTATTCTTTTTTTGTCCATTATAATTACAAGTAATAGTACCTGCTCCAATATTCACTTGTTTACCAATTACCGCATCTCCTAAATAGGTTAAATGAGAAGCTTTACTACCCTCACCTAAGATAGTTTTTTTTAATTCTACAAAATTTCCTATCTTTGCTCCTTTTTTTACGATAGTTTCTGGACGTAAGTGAGCATAAGGACCAATATTTACTCTTTCTTTAACCGTACTACCTTCTATTATTGAAGCCCAAATTTTAACTCCATTCCCTATATTAGCATCAATTAGATGAGAGTAAGGTCCAATAAGACAACTTTTCCCAATTTTAGTACCTTTTTCAATAATAGTAAAAGGATAAATAATGGTATCCTGACCGATTTTAACTCCCGGTTCTATAAAAGTACTGTTAGGATCAATTATACTTACCCCTTGAAACATTAATTTTTGAATCATTCTTTGATAAACCTTTTTTGAAGCATTGGCCAAATCTAATTGAGTATTTATCCCTAATATTTCTGAATTATCTTTTGCTATTATACTGCCTACCTCTAATCCTTCCTTTAATAATATCTTTACTAGATCAGTTAGATAATATTCCCCTTGTTTATTCTCAGGAACAATTTTTTCTAAAGCTTGAAATAGTTTCTCCTTGTCAAAACAATAAATTCCGGTATTTATTTCAGTTATTAGCTTTTTGTCTACGGGCAAGTCTACCTCTTCGATAATTCCTTCCATCTTACCTTCTTTATCTCTAATAATTCTACCATAACCCTGAGGGTTTTTTAAAATAGCAGAAATTAAGGTGCAACAAAAATTATTACTCTGGTGATATTTCAAGAGCCTTTTTAAAATTTTAACCGTTAAAAAGGGGACATCACCGGATAGAATCAGCACATTTCCTTTAAAATCAGACAATAATTCTTTAGTTTGTAAAACTGCATGGGCTGTTCCTAACTGTTCTTTCTGTTCTGCATACTCTATCTTATCGCCAATCAATTCTCTTATCTTCTCGCTCTTATAACCTACGATTATTATCTTTCTTTTTACTTCAAAATGATTAATAGTATCCAATACATAATTTAAAATTGGTTTCCCGGCAAGATTATGAAGGACTTTAGGCAGATCAGATTTCATCCTCTTGCCTTTACCTGCTGCCATAATCACCACGGCAGTTTCTTTCATAATCATACCCCCAATTTCGTATCTCGTATCTCGTGAATCGTATCTCGCTAAAATACAGTAACAAGTAATATGTAATGAGTAATAAGATAAATTTCCCAAATTATAAAAACAGGTACTTATCACAGGTTACTTGTCACATATTACACATTACAAAACTTACCGGCAAACCGGATAACTGGCTGACTAATGAATAACTGAGTTATATGGCTGGGGTGGAAGGGTTCGAACCTTCGAATGCGGGATCCAAATTCCCGTGCCTTACCACTTGGCTACACCCCAAACCGAGATTTTTTAGTCTTTTTACTTATTTAGAATTGATCTTCTTCTTTATTTTCAGTATCTTCTACTTTTTCTTCTACTTCAGTTACTTCAGTCTCCACTTCTTTTTTTTGGGGAGCCTCTTCTACTTCTTTTTGATAAACTTCTAAAACAGCATTCTGTATTTTTTCTCTAATCTCGGTATTTATAGGATGAGCAATATCCTTATGATCTCCATTAGGAAGTCTCTTACTGGGCATTGCCACAAACATACCCTTAGTGCCATCAATAACTCGTAAATCATGTACTACAAAAGAATCATCAAAGGTAATTGATACATAGGCCCTTAATTTTCCTTCTGTCTCTATCCTTCTTAGTCTAACATCTGTAATTTCCACTTAACACACCGCCTTTTTAGTTTTATTTTTATAATTTATTGCACTTCGCATCTGTATTAGCTTATTACAATAAACACCTGTTAATTGCAATATTAAAACTACTAATTAAAATAATATGGTTTAATTTATTTTAATCTCTTACCTCCCAACTACTTAATTTGAGCAATTTACTCCAGATTTTTCACATAGCTGTTATTACCTCCCCCATTTTAGTAAATATTTAAATACATATTATAAGATATTCAAGGGGAATTTTTCCCCTTGAAAACCCTTTAATTCCTTCTCACCTCAATATTTATTACACCCTTGAATATCTGGTCTATCTGGTCTTTAATA
>PFIP01000082.1 GCA_002782675.1 Candidatus Infernicultor aquiphilus | reverse complement strand
ATCGGTCACCACATCAGCCTTCCTAACTTCATGGTGCTTTCGGGGCTCAATCCCTTCAGACATATGCTTTCGGCCTGCTACCTTGTTTGCCTACGCTTAAAGATAATAGTTACCTACTATCCTCCAAGGCTAACTACTGGTGGCTGGTTAAGCCTTACCAGACGGGATTCCCACCCGCTATATGATACGACCTTGCTCGGCCGCACGACCAATCTACCAATTAAGAAAAAGAAAAGTAGACAATCTACCAGTCGGAGAAAATACAGAGACAGAGAATAAATTACTCATCTTGTTCTTTTTATAAAACCATATTACACTATTTTTATCCTTCTGACAAGGAAGATTGTGGTTAGAAAAAGACGGGCTTGATGAATTGAACCTCTACCTTAATTCATAGACAGGCGAGACGCCTGTCCTACGATTGAGGAGAGTAAAAAGTAGCTTGTCCCCTTTTTTATGCTTGATTTTTTATTTTAAACCGTATATAATTTAATCGTAGTTCAATAAAATACGGTAAATTATTAAAATATTATTTAATTATTTACTATTTTTTAGGAGGTAATTTTGATGCAAAATATCTTTTCGCTGCAGAATCCCTGGCGAATTCAGCCAGGATGGCGGCTTACCGGTCTCGCTCCACGAAGAATTCAGCCATTAATCTTAAATTGGATAGATGAACCAGAAATTTTAGTTATTAGGGGCGCTCGTCAAGTAGGAAAAACTACTTTGATTAAACAAATAATTTATGAGCTAATCCATAAAAGAGGAGTGAACCCAGAAAATATTTTTTATTTTTCTTTTGATGAACGAGATTTGCGGAATTTAGTTTTACAAGAGCCAAAATCAGTATTTAATTTTATCCATCAACAAAGGATAGGAAAAGATAGAGTTTTTATATTTTTCGACGAAATACAAAAAGCTCCGCAAATACTTGAGACTTTAAAGATATATTATGATTCAAATAAGGATTTTAAATTTATTATGACTGGATCGTCCAGTTTAGAGTTAAGTAAAGGTATTAGCGAGTCTTTATTAGGTAGAGTAATAAATTTTCAACTCTATTCTCTCACCTTCCAGGAACTTTTAAGTTTAAAGGCATCAGCAACTCTAATTAAATTTTTGCCAGAATTAAGAAGAGAATTAGAAGATTTTCTTCAGAACTTTGTCGGCTATAAACGTAATAAGCAAAATATAGATTATGATTATGAGAGATTAAAAAAAGTATTTTCTAAATTAAATTTCTATAAGGATGAAATAATGATTCAATTCAATGAATATCTACTGCAAGGAGGTTATCCGGGGGTGGTAAAGAAACAAAGATTTATGTCAGAAATGGTATTAAGAAATATAAAACAAGTCTACATAGAAAGAGATATTATTGAGACTTTAAAGATAGAAAAACATTTTGCTTTTTCTCAGCTTTTAGAGCTCCTTTCTTACCAGATCGGAAGTTTGATTAACCTTGATGAGTTGGGCAGAAACTTGAATATTTCATTCTCTACTTTAAAGAATTTTTTAAATATCTTAGAAAAAACTTATATAATAGAACTTCTACAACCATATTTTACAAATCAAAGAAAAGCAGTTAGAAAAAATAGAAAGATTTATTTTTTAGATACCGGATTTCGTAATGCTTGTATTGGTTTAATTACTTCTCCCTCTAATCCGAATGAGATTGGACATTTAGTAGAAAATATAACTTTTAATGTTTTAAAAAAAGTAAATTCTTATTTGTTTGCGGAATCTATTCAGTTCTTTTTTTATCGCACTTATGATGGTGGAGAGATAGATTTTTTAGTAAAAAAGGGGGATGAAATTTTCCCAATAGAGGTTAAATACCAAAATTTCATTAAAGAAAAGATTCCCACGGTGATGAAAAATTTTATGAAGGCAAAGGGAAAGGGGTGTCGGAGAGGAATGGTGATAACTAGGGATTTCATGAGTAAAAAAAGTTGTGATTTTGGAGAAATATATTTTATCCCCTTGAGTTTGTTAGTATTGGGGATTTGAAACAGTCGTTAGCGAATAGTGAATAGTCGTTAGTGAAGAAAATACAAAGAATAAATGCAAGAAAAAAATAGCGGATAGTAAAACAGTATCGAGTATCGAGTATATAGTGAGGAAAAAGAAAGAAAAAATGCAAGGTGCGAGGTGCAAGGTGCAAGATAATTCAATCGACCAATCAAATAACAATCGGCCAATCTGCCAATCAAGAAAAAGAAAAGAAAACAATCAGCCAATCTACCGATTAAGAAATCTAACCAACAAAAGTAATACGTAATAGTGGACGATTTTCTATTTTGCTAACTTAATATTCAGTTAATTTTTTTATTATTGAGCTCTCGGAAGCCTTTCAAGACCTAAAAAAGCTATTTTTGGAAATGAAAGAAATATTAAATTGTCAGTATATTTTTCCAGTTGTAATTGATGATATTGTCCTTCACTATAAAGTTATGGTCAGAACAGGATATAACCGCGGCAGTCTTGACCTTTGAGCCTAAGTCGTTGGCCAATCTCTTTAAAGAAGTAATATGTTTTGAAGTGATGGTCATTGAACTTTTTATTTCAAATAAGTGTAGGAATCCTCCTATTTCAATAACTAAATCTACCTCGAGACCATCTCTTGAACGCAAGTAGTACATAGAAGCTCTTTCCCCAAAATGTAAAAACTTCTTTAAAAAATCATTAACAATCATTGTTTCAAATAAATTTCCAAAATGAGGACTCTTAAGCAGAGTATCAGCATCATGAAACCCTAATAAATAAGTACATAGTGCGGTATCGCCAAAATATATTTTAGGACTTTTTACTATGCGTTTGCCAATGTTTCGGTAATAAGGATAAAGAAGGTATAGTTGATGTGCTGTTTCCAAAAGAGAAAGCCATCTTTTGGCAGTAGGCACGCTAATTCCAATATCCCGGGCAACCTCAGATAGGTTGAGAATTTGTCCTGTTCTTACCGCACAGGCTATTAAAAATCTTTCAAACTGACTGAGATCACCTATGTTCGATAAATTTCTGATATCTCTTTCTAAATAAGTAGTAATATATGAACTGCACCAAAGTTTTCTATCCACTTTTTTGTTAGTAGCAATTTCGGGGTAAAATCCCCGCATCATGACTTCGTTAAGAGAAATTTTCCGGTCAAATTTATTGGTTAGATCTAGTCTTTTTATCCAGGTGGAAATATCCTGAGCATCACGGGCATTATCAACTCTTTCTGAAAGAGAAAAAGGCAAAAGAAATAAGATTGCTGCCCTACCGGCTAATGATTGGGTGATACTTTGCATAAGCGTAAAATTTTGGGAACCGGTAAATAACCATTGACCGGGCTTGCGGTTTTCATCTATTCTGGTTTTTATATAAGATAATAATTCAGGTACATATTGAATTTCATCTATGATTAGAGGCGGGCGATATTGATTTAAAAAACTTATGGGGTCCTCTTTCGCCCTAATTCTTATATCAGGATCTTCCAAGCTTACCAAGGTGCGGGTTTTGGAAAAGAGCATTTTAAATAGAGTAGTCTTTCCTGATTGGCGCGGACCGGTAACCACGATAGCCGGAAAAGTTTTAATTGCTTTAAGGATCGTTTTTTCTAATATTCGAGCCTTTAGTTTCATATTTTTTCGTGCCTTCTAAATAATTAACCAATATATCAATTCACCAATTCACCAATTGACCAATTGACCAATTAAGATAAGAATAAAAATTAGGAAATTAATTCACCAATTGAGCAATAAAGTGATATTTCTAAGTTTATTGTTATTATCTTCATTTTTATTGTTTTATTATAACCCTTAATATTTAATATTGCAAGTTAAATATGCGGGGTAAATTATTAGCGTAGAGCATATAGCTCTTCCTCTCCCCTGTTTTCTGATCAGTCTTTTCTCAAGTAGATTGCTTAAATCTTTACTTGCTTGTCCAGGAGATATATTATTATCGGTAACTTCTTTTAATATAGGTTCGGGTAAATCTTCTTCTCTGTAGATCTGAAAATAAAAATATAGTTTGTCTTTGTGTTTTTCTAAGATTGATCTTTCTTGGAAGGGCGTATGCAATACGCCCCTACCGTATTCATCTTTGCTCATTTTAATGGTAGAT
>PFIP01000161.1 GCA_002782675.1 Candidatus Infernicultor aquiphilus | reverse complement strand
GCATAGCCCATACAGTAGCCATAGAAACTAATCTTTTTTCCCCATAAGAAAGATTATAAGTAATTCTGTCTTCAAAATTAGATAAACCCAATAATTCTAAAGTATCTTTCAGAATCTTTTTAGTTTCTTGATTACTCTTTCTTAAATTAAGAGGACCAAAGGCTATATCCTCAGCAACCGTAGGACTAAATAATTGGTCATCTGGGTCCTGGAAAAGAAGACCAATTTTTTCTCTAACTTCTATAAAATCGTTTTCTGTTCTTCTTTTTTTCCCAAATATTTCTATTTTCCCTCCGTTTGGTTTTAAAAGTCCCATAATAAGTTGGAAGAGAGTGGTCTTCCCACTACCATTAGGTCCAAGCAAACCAATTCTATCTCCTTGATAAAAATTAAAATTTAGTTTATTAAAAACATAATCCCGGTAGGGATAGGCAAAAGAAAGGTCAACGAGTTTTATTATCGGTTCTTTTTCTTTCATTAGAATAACATTAATCCTATAATACAGCTTATCATCACAATTCCACCAATAAAATCAGACTTATTGAAACTAAAATGATTTAAAGTCCAAAATTTTCCCTTAAATCCCCGGCAGAGCATAGCATTATATACTCTCTTTGAACGATCATAACTCCGAACTAACATCATCCCGATTAAATAAGCATAAGTCTTATAAGTATGGAAATTAGTCTGGGCTTTAAAACCTCTCACCTTTAAGGCATTGTTTAATCTAATATACTCAGAATGAATGGTATGGATATAACGATAACTAAAAAAAGATAACTGGACCAGTTTATCAGGCAGATACAAGTGAAGCAAGGCATGAACCAAATTATATATCGAAGAGGTAGAAAGAAGGGCAATACCTACTAAAATAATAGAGTTAGATTTTATGGTAAGCAAAAAAGCATATTTTATCCCTTCTCGGGAAACACCTAATGAGTCCAAGATATAAATTTTTTCACCTGAAAAAGTAAAGGGGAGCATTATCCATAATAACAAGATAAAACTATTCACTACTAAAAGACGTAAAATTACTTCTCTAATCTTTAGTTTAGCTATAATTATTAATCCTGCCGCCAATAATAAATCCCCCCATAAGGGAGTATATCGATCAGTAACCGCCACAATTGCTGAAAATAATAAAGCGACAATAATTTTTACTCTCGGGTCGAGTTTATGGAGAAAGGAATCTCCTTCAGAAAATTTTTCTTTAATCAAATTAGCCACCTGAAAAAATATTCTAAATCATTTTTTACGATTTAAAAAGTAAGCAATAATTCCAAAAATACCAAATATATAACCTATACCGCCGATTATCTCAGTAGGAGAAATTTTATCCTCTTGAGATTTCTTAATCTCTCTCATAACCGGAGTTAATTTTTCATCCAGAATATTTTCTATTAGTAACTGAACCTCTTTTAAATTTTGTGAAGATATTTCAGGGGAAACAACTTTATTTTCTTCACCCATCTTATATACCAAGATGCTTTCAGTAGATTCTTTTGAAGTAGGTTCTTTTAAATTTTCCTGGACTAATCCGGTGGTATTTCTTAATTCATCAGCTCGAATGATGCATTCTGCCCGATGTCCCATACTGGCAGTAAGTACTATCTTTAAATCTCCTTCTTCTTGAGGAATTTCAAAAGAAAAATTCCCTTCCTGATCAGTCAAACCTTCTAACCATTTATTTCCCTGGTTATCAAATATTTCCATCTTTGAACTTACACATTTTGTACCATCACTAAAATAATTTTCAGTATAGACTTTATTTCCTTCTACATAAGTAAAGATGTTTACTTTGTGAGCAAAGATCGGGATATTTATTACTATAATGATTAAAAATAAAAATATTAAAATTAAATATAATCTTCCTTTCATCTGGTCTCCTTAATATAATCTTTCCTATATTTTATTGCTCGGTATAATCTAAATAATATCTAGGTAATTAAAACTTACTCTGGTTATTAAGCATCTAAATCTAATATCTCTGGCCTAACTTTTCTTAAAAATCCTACACAAAAAACTGTCAATACCCCTTCTAAAATCATCACTGGTAGATGGGCAATTAGTATTAATTTGGCTACCTGCATAAACAGCTCCCCGGTAAAGACTAGAGCAGTTGCCACCATTATTCCACTTAATAATACCGATAAAAATCCACAAATAAAAGCCAAAGTTAGAGCAAAAAAATTATTTTTACCCTTAATGCCTCGATTAAAGAGATAAAAACAGATGATAGCTGGGAAGGCCATAGTAAAAGTATTTACCCCCAGAGTAGTAGGCCCCCCAAACTGAAAAAGTATAGCTTGAAAAGCAAGGGCCACCAATATCGCTGGGAAAGCTGCCCAACCTAACAATAGCCCTATAATTCCATTTAGAATTAAATGTACACTTGATGGACCAATAGGGACATGGATTAAGGAAGCCACAAAAAAAACAGAGGAAAGAATAGCTACTTTAGGCATTTGCTTATAAGCCATCTTTTTTAAACCATAGCCTACTGCTGTAGCAGTCAAGCTTGCCCCCGCAACTAATACTGGCGCAGATAATATACCTTCTGAAATATGCATAAATTTTTCCTCCGAATAATTCATTCTATATTATAAGTTTTGACCCAGAGAACTGCTCCGATTTCTACCGATTTTTCTTCTTCCTCATGTTTTATCTTCTCTCTATCCTCATTGAGGGCAGCAAACCCCCACCATCCTGCTTTGGGCATAGCATAAGTAAATACACCATTCTGATCGGCTTTTATTACCTGAGTAATCATAGGGTCAGCAGGGCATTTAATCTGGCCATCCTGATTGTAATATTCCACCTCTACTTTAGTATAAGGAACCGCTTCTCCCTCTACTTTTACTATCCCTTGAAAGACATTATCTGTCCAGAGACCATAGGGTCTAGTTAAGGGAATTATCTCTGTTTTTAAACCTACTTCTTCATCCCAACCTACTTCTAGGCCCAGAGCATTTACAATCACTTTAGTATAGTGAATAATAAAACAGTCTTCCGCTGGTTCCCAATAGGGTTGAGGCTCTACATAAAAGATGTGGTCACCCGGACGTTTTATCTGGTAATTAGCCTCCCAAGTAGTACCATCATTAATCTTTTTCTCCTGGAGTGTATTTAGCAAATCAATTTTCTTCCCTTGGATGAGTACCCCAAATTGCACTGGTTTAGCCATATTCATATAATCCCCTTCCATGGGGTGAATAAATTGTACTGTTAAAGCAATATTTTTACTATCTTCTTGGGTAATCATATCATCTGAAGGGATTATCATTCCGAAATGGGCACTTACCGAAATTATTAAACCCAATAAAAACATTGTCACAAAAAATAAAACCGTAATAACTTTAGCTCTAAAATCTTTCATACTTTCCTCCTGTATTTTTATTAATTGTTCAATTATTCAATTGTTTTTAATGTAGGGGTCGAATTTATTCGACCCGAGTTTTACGGGCTTGATAAATCAAGCCCCTACTTCTATACGCTAAACGCTACCCGCTATACGCTATATATACTATTTTCATTTTCGTGCTACGCATCAGACAAAAAAATATAAGGTTATCAACCTTAATTAAATAATTGACTCCTGGTAATCGAAAACGCAAACTAGCTATTTTTATACTAATTCCTTCCCGGTGGTAGCTATAGACAATGCTCCGTATTTTACTCCTCTATTTGATTTTAACTTATTAGCCAGTCCCCGCACTTCGGTCGGCTTTCCTCTTACTACTATTATCTCTAAACAATTACTATGATCTAAGTGAATGTGTTGGCTGGATATAATTATCCGATAAAAATCATGCTGGATATCAGTTAGAATATTTACCAGGTCTCTTTTATGATGGTCAAAGACTAAAGTAATTGCTCCGGCTACTTCTTTACCATCTACCCACTCTCTCTTTACCAGATTCTCTCTAATTAAATCTCTAATCGCTTCCGAACGATTGGAGTATTTTTTCTCTTTAATAAGTCGATCAAATTTATCTAAAAGTTCTTTTTCCAGTGATACCCCAAAACGGACTACCTCAGACATTAGTCTCTCCTTTTAGTATTACTTTTTCAAA
>PFIP01000127.1 GCA_002782675.1 Candidatus Infernicultor aquiphilus | reverse complement strand
ATTATTGTTCTTATTGTGTCGTTCCCTATACCCGAGGACCGGAACAGAGCAGGGGAGTTTCTGAAATATTAGCTGAAGCAGAGAATTTAGCTCAAGAAAATTATAAAGAAATATTTTTATTAGGACAAAATGTAAATTCATATGGAAAAAATCTACCTGAATCTGTAACATTTTCCAAATTATTAACACTACTAAATAATATCAATGGCATAGAAAGAATAAGATTTATGACCTCTCATCCCAAAGATTTTAATTTTGATTTAATAAAAGTGGTAAAGAATGGTGATAAAGTTTGCGAACACATACATTTACCTATTCAGTCAGGTTCGAATAAAATTCTCAAAATTATGAATAGGGAATATAATGTTAATCAATATAAAAGTATTATTAAAGAAATTAGAAGTAATATAAATAATATAAGCATTACTACTGATGTAATGGTAGGATTTCCAGGAGAAACAGAAGAAGATTTTCAACAGACTTTAAATACTTTTGAGGAAATAAAATTTGATGATGCCTATACTTTTATATATTCCAACAGAGAAAATACCATTGCTTCTCTAATGCCTAATCAGGTTCCTTTACAAGTTAAAAAAGAAAGATTACGGAGACTTATTAATTTACAAAAGGAAATCTCCACCAAAATTAATAAAAAATTAGAAGGGGAGGTATTGGAAGTTTTAGTGGATAAAAAATCTCTAAAAAATATCCCCAATCAACTTTCAGGTAGAACAAAAACTAATAAAACCGTTGTCTTTATTGGTGAGCAAGAATTGGTTGGCAAATTAGTTGAGGTGAAAATTATTAAATCAGATACCTGGACCTTATATGGAGAATTAGTTAAATGACTGGCAATAAGGAAGATAATAATTTATTAATATTATTAGGTCCAACCGGGGTAGGTAAAACAGATATTTCCATTAAATTAGCTAAAAAATTACCTAATCTAGAAATAATTTCTGCAGATTCCATGCAAATATATAAATATATGGATATTGGGACTGCTAAACCTAATAATAACATATTAAAAATAATAAAACATCATATGATAGATATTGCTGATCCAGCAGAGAATTTTGACGTAATCCAATATAGCAAATTAGCTACCAAGATAATATTAGATATCTTTAAAAGAGGCAAAATACCAATATTAATTGGTGGTTCGGGGCTCTATATTTCCTCAATAATCGAACCAATCTTCTCAGGACCTAATAAAGATAGTGTTTATAGAGAAATATTAGAAGAAGAATCAGAAATTTACGGTAAAGAGTATTTATATAATAAACTAGTTAAAATAGATCCGATTTCTGCTTTAAAAATTAATTCAAATGATTTAAAAAGAATAATTAGAGCTCTGGAAGTATATCAATCTACTGGTAAAACCATCTCTTATTTACAGAAAAAAGCTTACCATAAAAATGCAAAATTTAAATATCAAATTATAGGACTAAAAAGGAATAGAGAGAAATTGTATCAAAAAATAAATTCACGTGTTGATAAAATGATTAAAGATGGACTTATAGAAGAAGTAAAAATGTTAAGAGAAAGAGGATATAATGAAAATCTAAATTCCATGCAGGGATTAGGTTATAAACAAATAAATAAATATCTTGATGGTGAATATGACCAAAAAACAGCCATTAACTTAATCAAAAGAGATACTCGTAGATATGCAAAAAGACAAATGACCTGGTTTAATCATAAAATAAAAAATATTGAATGGATAAATTTAGATGAATATGATGATAATGAAACAGTTTCGAAGATAAAAAATAAAAGGGTGTTCGAGGAACTTTAACCTATTTTTTATAATTTTACTACGTCCTATAATATATCTTATGTAAAGTAAATCAAATAATAAAAAAAAGAAAGAAACTCTCAAGACCTCATAATTAAATGTGATTTCTTTTACATCATTTATTATATCTTTTGCTACGATTCTATTATTCAAATACATATACAACAAAACCCCCTATTATATTTTTAAAAGACTCTTAATATAATACTTATATGGAGATTACACAAACTCCTTCTTTTTTAAAAATATTTTTATGGAGAAACACTGTATAAAAAGTCACTTGTGATTAATTATATGTGAAGGGGATAAAAGACCCCCCCTTAAATGACGAAATTGAAGGTTTAATTATTTCATAATTTAAAAATAAAATATTTACAGTATTTTTTTCATTAACTAGGAATTAAAAAATGTATCACCAATCCATTTAATAAAAAGTACCGGTTTTTTGCCATTAGATACTTCTTCAATTTCTGTAATATCTGTTTATATTTATAGACGCAAATCTCTCAAGAGCTTTTTCGAAAGGCATATTAAGTTTTAGATTTGTTTTTTTCTCCATAAAAATTACTGCTTTGGCCTTTCTAAACCAAAAATTCTAATATTATTAAGGTTTGTTTTAATATCTATTTTTATTATTTTTTGTATACTATTTTCTTTTAATATTTTCCCATAGATAATTTTAAGTTTTTCATTAGATATTTTCCCTTTAATATCAAAATATTTCTTGTATTTTTCAAATTCTCCAAGTGTCCAATTATTTTGAAAGAAAAATACATCAAGAATACAATCCACATCAAATCCGAACTCACCGGCTTTAAAATTTATAGTATTCTTTTTATTCTCTCTTTCATTCCCGGATTTATAGAGATTTGTTTTACTTGTAGTTGTAAAGATAAAAACGTTTAATGGTGTAGATAATTTACTGCTTGTACCTAAATATACAAACCAGCGGTCTTTTGTGATTCCATCTCTTTGTTCAGGATAATTTATCCATTTGAATACTGTACCTATTTCCATTTACATTAATGTAGATACAATAAAAAATTTTCTTCTATTGGTGATAATTCGCATTCTTTTTTGCTAAAAATATTTTTAAACGTGTCCTTATATTCTATTATTGAATTTTTCTTCTTTTTATATGCTACATCATAGGCTCGAACATCTTTATGAATATCATCGCAAATTTTGTCCGTATTTTCTTTTTCGGCTTTATTGGGATCTGCATATTTCTTAACCAATTCATCCATTTTTTCGATCTCGTATTTTGAAAAATAGTCTAGGTTTGCATTCTCTTTTGCTTTTATAATATATTTACCATTGCCTCTTGAAATAAATTCTACCAATCTTGATTTATAATTTCTCCTCTCATTATATAATTCATGTGGTACGGGTCCGTTTACCATAGCTTTATATTCAAATTCAAGAGCTGGTTTACCAATATCTTTTAAACTTAAAAAATCTAAATAAGCTAAATATTTAAACAATATTGTTTGTGATAAATATCTTCCTGTTTTATTGCAATGCTCGGTAGCAAAATAACACATAGCATTTTCACGCTTTTCTTCTCTATATGGTATCATCCAAATCACTTCCTTATTTTTTAACTGATAAGTTCTTTATAAGTAATTCTACCATAACAATTGCCTAAAAGTAAATTAAATCTATTTTCTTCTATACCTTTTTTGATATTATATCTAAAATTACATTCTTTTAAACATCTTTCAATATGTCTTGGTGAAATATAATGGTAGATCCATAAAAATGATCTTTTAAGGAACGAGAAAAATCCCTTAAACATGTTTTTATCGCATATACATCATCTAATGTTATGTTTACTTGTTTTTTCTGAGCATGCATCACTTGGTTTGAACGTATTAAATAGGAGGATTTAATAAATTGTTTAGTAAAAATATTTTTAAGACCTACTTTATTTATTTCTTTTTCAATATCTTTAACTTCTTTATCTAGTTTCTCAACTTGAAGAACCTTATTAGTTACGATATTCTCAAAGCACCAATAAAAATTATAAAAAGCTTCTTTATAAAAATCTATATTAAAAAACGTAAGGCTTAGGTGCAATATACCTTTAATATATTCTTCTCTAATTGTAGATATTGTTTTTTTCTTTTGCTAAAACTCCATAATATTTTAGAGTATTTCGAATTTCATTTTCTGAAATTTCTTTGATACTTCCTTCAAAATATTCTTTTCTTCCTTCCATCTTCAAAAGAAATGGAAAAATATTGCTCTTTTTAATTGGATCGTAAACTTCATATGTACGCATTGAAAAGCCAAACCAATCCCATGTAAAGTATCCTAAACTTGCAATATTTAATGCCATTATAAAAGTCGATATACAAACACCTGAAAAAGCAACAAAATGTGCAATATCATTACAACTACTTGATTTATTTGTTATAGTAATTAAAAAAGACCTTTCCTGAATATCACTTACAATAAAAGGAGCATTTTCACTCATTAACAAAGAAAAAGCTTCTTTATTTAATCTATGAGAGTAACTAATTACAAAACATTTACTTTTAAAAGGTATTTCTTCCTCTGTTTTAATAATATTAAGCCTCTCAATTATATTATTATTTAAAAAATTAATTTGAGATAGAGTATAAATTATTAAACTATATTCCTTATACTACAAATCTTTCAAAAACCCTCTTTTTTAAAAAACTTATCTAGAAAAAATGATCCCCGGTGGTCGAGGACACCGGGGTTAAGGAGGTATTTAAATGAAAAAGTACGTGCAGGTTGGTGGAAGGTTAGCAGGTTAAATGAAAAGCAGCAATTATATTTTTATTTTTATAAAGTTTATTATACTCCTCACATGCATCTCTTGTCTTTTTAATAATTACTTGTTCAATTCCTGCTGATTTTATGTATTTTATTAAATCTTCTGATACTTTCATTAAACCATAAAATCCAGTTCCAATAATTAAAATATCTGGTTTTTTATTTATTATTTCCTTTACATCATCAATACAAAGATTGTGCCCTTCTTTTCTCCACCAATTATCATAAATATGATCTTTAAAGATAATAAGGTCTGAATTATATTCTTTTCCGTTGATTAATATTTTCCCAAAACGATAATTTTCTATCATGCTATTATTTCTCAATATATTTAATAATTATTTTTTTTAAAAAACATATAATTTAATTGTATAGGAATATCCTTTTTCCGTAGAAGTTCGATTCATAGAATCCGCAATGAAAACGGGTCGGATAAATCCGACCCCTACTTCTACAGGCAGACACAAGTTCTGCCCCCTACTACTTTTAATATTCACTATCGACTAATTCACATTATAATCGATATGCATCATTTTCGGATGATTATAGAAGCATAACCAACCACCTGGTCAAACATTCCCGAAACATCTCCCGAAACATCTCCCGAAGTAGCATATTTTAGCAATTCAGCTTTTTTTGCACCTAGTGTTTCACACGCAATAAGCATTACAGTAATTGGACCAGGGCCACACATAGTTAAATTCTGTTGGTAAATCATATCATATAATTTTTTAGGATCAAAATCTAAAATAGCATTTATTGCTTGCTTATCTATGTTTATAGCGTATTCTTGTGGTTCATAATGGGTAAAGTCCGAACTAGCAATGATTAAAACATTTTTATTAATTATTGAAGAACAAATTGATTTAGCAATTTCTATATCTGTATTAATATCCTGATGAATCATACAAATTGGTACAAATTTAACCTTTTCACCAAAAATATATTGAATAAATGGTAATTGAACTTCTATAGAATGTTCAAATTGATGGGCTTTTCTATCTACCTTAATTATTTTAGAGTTTTTTAAAATGCTTTCTGCAATATTTGTATCAATTTCTAATTCACCTAAAGGTGTTTCCCAGTTTCCTTCAACCATAATAGAAATATCTTCTCCAAAACCACGATGGTTAGGACCTATTATAATAATTGTATCAGGCTTACCATCTAAAGCAATTTTATAAAATCCATTAGCTGCAACAGGTCCTGAATACATATAACCAGCGTGAGGACTGATTAAACCCATAATATTTTTCTCTCCTTGAAGATTTACTGTGGGAATTTTGCCTGGGCCTATTTTATGTAAAAAACAATTTTCAATCTGTTTCTTTAAAGATTTTAAATTAGCATTATAGAAACTACCTGCAACGGCAGGTTTCCTTACTTCTAACTTATCCATAAAATTCCCTCCCCTACTCTTTTAAAAATTATTAGATTTAATATATAAACTTTATTATTTATTTTATTTTAATATTTGTCTATTTTGGAATGTCGACTGGTTTTTTTCTTTTTTATTTTTGGTAATGCTATTATAAAAAATATCACTATAATTATTAATAAAAATATTACTCTAAAATAAGTTGAATAAAATAAATATTTAGCATAAGATAAATAATATCTTTTTTTGGCTGAAGGGTAATTAGGATTTAAATTCAATACTTCCTTAAATTCTCTGGATGCTTCTTTAAAAAGTGATTTTTTTTCATCATTTACAGCTAAATTGAATTGAGAATCAATGATCTTTAATTTTATTTTTTGATCATCCGGATGTATTTTATAAAGGTAGTTATAAGCTTCGATAGCTTCTTCCCATTGTTTATTTTCATAAAAAGCAGTAGCAATTCCTTCGCGGGCGGTTATATTTAATGGATCTATAGAAATGACTTGTTCATATTCTAATATTGCTTTCTCCCAATTGTTCTCTTCGCTATATTTATCGCCTAAATTACTGTGAATAACTATTTGGGATACGCAGAATTTTACAATTCTATTATTTCCAGCATCGGCAACATAAATATAGTCCCTGTTATCTATAACAATTCCTTCAGGGGAATTTAGATTAATTCTATCTGACTCATTACCAAATTCTAATTCGGAATTATTATCTTTATCATATTTTACTACTTTTCCGTTTTTGTAATCAGTGATATATATATTATTTTTTGAATCAAGAGCAATATATCTTGTGCCGCTAAATTGTCCAAACTCACTCCCGCTTTCTCCAAATTTTCTTAAAAATAGGCCTTCTTTACTAAATACCTGTACCTGGTCATGGAAAGTATCGGCAATATACATATTTCCTTCCTCATCAAAAGTAATTCCTCTGGGGTAATAAAATTCACCGTCTCCCATACCTTCTTTCCCAAATTGTTTAATATACTCGAAAGTAGGGGAAAATATTTGTATCCTACTATTTCCTGTATCTACAACATAAATATTATCATCTTTGTCTATGGCTATGCCTCTTGGATTCGAAAATTCACCCGGGCCATTACCTTCTTTCCCAGTCATCAGTAAGGATTTACCTTCCGGTGATATTTTCTGGATTCTATGGTTAAATTGTTCTACTATGATTATATTTCCGTTACTATCCAGAGCCAAGCCAACCGGGCCATCAAGTTTTAATGCATCCTCCCCTTCCCCATCCGGAATCACCTTTAGTAATCTTCCCTCAGAGCTGAATTTTTGTATACGGTCATTTTCCCAATCAGATACATATAAGTTATTATCTTTATCGAGTGCCAGGCAAACCGGATAATTAAATTCACCTGCCCTGTTACCATATTCACCAAAGGTTAACATAGTAATATAATCAATGTTTGCCATACTATAAATAGGTGATAAAATAATAAAAATTATAATAATAAATATATAATATTTTTTCATAGTTTTATTTACCTTCTAATTTTTTTATTAAATATCAATATTCTCATTTATGTTATATTATTATCAATTGTTTTATTTTATTACTTAATATATTTAATGATTCTTTATGATATATTTTGTCTTTTAAATTTAATTTGTTTAGATATATAGGGCTACCATAATGAACGATTATTTTATATTTAAAAAAAGCAGGTAAAATCTTTCCACGAGGATATATCTTATGGGTACCAATAATTCCAACTGGTACGATTGGAACACCTGTTTTTATAGCAATTTTTATTACACCTAATTTTAATTCTTGTAATTCAATATTTAATGAACGTGAACCTTCAGGAAATACACCTAATATTTTCCCTGCTTGTAAAATATTTATAGCTTTTTTTACAGCAAGGATATCATTTTTTCCCCTATCCACAGGAAAGGCATTCAATTTTTTAAGTATAAAATTTCCAAAAATATTATTAAAAGCTTCTTTTTTAGCAATAAAACAAATTTTTCTCTTCATTGATGTTGCTAAAACGATTGGATCTAAGTAACTTACATGATTCGAAGCAATTATTAACGCTCTCCTTTTAGGTACATTCTCAATTCCTATTATTTTCATTTGCCAAAATATTTTTAATAATAACCAACATATAGCTCTTGTTATCCAATAGAACATATAATTTATCCTAATTTTACATATATTATCTAAAAATTAAATAGTGTGCCCGAGAGGATTTGAACCTCCAGTCTACGGCTCCGGAGGCCGCCGCTTTATCCAATTAAGCCACGGGCACATATATATACTATCTACCCCAACTAAGTCTATCGGCTAAAATTTTAGGTAACCCTGCATTAATTATTTTTTTTTGAGTCAAATAAATTGGATAAGATATTCGATAAATTTTAACTACCTTATATTCTGTATCATAAATTCCATAACTTGCATCTGGATTACCATCACGTGGTTGACCGACACTCCCACAATTAATAATATACCTTTTATTTTTTAAAATTTCAATGTAACCACCATTAATAAAATCAGTGTAGTTTACCTGGTTATTGCTTTTATTAAAAGAAAAACATCCTGCTAAGTGGGAATGTCCAATAAAATATATTTTGAAATCATATTTCTTAAATATATCATACGCGCTATTTTTATCTAAAATATATTCAAATATTGGTTCACGAGGACTTCCATGAACTGCAAATATATTTTCAATAACTTGAATCTTTTTATTTAGGTTTAATAAAAATATTTTATTATTTTCTTCTATCTTTCGAGAGGTCCATAAAATTGCTTTTCTTGCCGCATCATTAAAATAATTTATATCTAATTTTCCTATAACTCCAAAATCATGATTTCCACCTATACATCTACAGTTTAAATCTTTTATCTTTTTAACGCAATAATTAGGATCCGCCCCATAACCAACAATATCTCCCAAACAAATAAATTCATCAACTTTTTCCATATTATTTAATACACAATCTAATGCTTCAGAATTACTATGAATATCTGATATTATTCCAAATTTCATAATTATTTTGGCTTTCTTTTCAAAACATTGATATTATTATTTGATTTATAAATAAAAAACGGCGTATATCTCGCCGTTTTTTTATTTAAATTAAGCTCTTATAATTTCTTTAATTCTCATAATTGCTGAAATTGCAGATCTTGCTATTTCATCCAATTTCATAGTAATAAATTTTATGGTATTTTCTAAATCAGGTATTAATATATATTCTAATGCATTAACTCGTCTTCTAGTTTTTTCAATTTCATCAGCTAGAAGGGAAACTGCTTTTTCTAATTCTGCTAATTTTAACATTAAAGGTAATATTTCATAAAAATTTCGTAAAGCATGGTCTAATTCCGCAGTTGTTTCAATTAAGCTATAGGTATAATAATTCCCTTCACCTATATATTTGTATTTTGGAACATTTACACTCATAATATTTGTAAAATCTATTTCAATAAAGCTTTTCGCTTTCGGAAACATTAAAGTTTCCTCAAGTGTTATTTCGCTCATTAAAGAAGTTACATTCGAAAATATTGAATAACCTTTCATTAATTTTTCTTCGACTTCTTCTCTAATTATTTTATCTTCTTTGACTAATTGAATATATTTTTGAATTAAGGCGTCTCTTTTGTCCTTTAAAAGCTTGTATCCTCGCTTTGCTACAATCAATCTCTTTTTTAATTTTATTAATTCCATTCGATTAGGATTAACGTGTAATAGCATTTATCTTTTCGTCCTTTAATGTATCTTTTGGTAGATACTTTTTAATAAATTCATCCTTTATTCTTTTCAGTTCTTCTATTGGTAGGATGGTTAATAATTGCCACCCTATATTTAAACTCTCTTCAATAGACCTATTTTCATCTTCACTTTGTTTAATAAATAATTCTTCAAATTTATCTGCAAATTTTACATATTTTTTATCAATCTTAGTTAGAGCAGCTTCTCCTAAGATTACAGCTAATTCTTTAACCTCTTTTCCTCTGGCATAAGAAGCAAAAAGCTGATTCATTACATTTGCGTGATCTTCGCGAGTTTTATTTAACCCTATACCTTTATCTTTTAAACGAGACAAAGATGGTAATACATTTATGGGTGGGTAAATTCCTTTATGATGAAGTTCCCTGGATAATATTATCTGACCTTCTGTGATATAACCGGTTAAATCTGGGATAGGATGTGTTTTGTCATCTTCAGGCATAGTTAAAATTGGAATTAAGGTTATTGATCCTTTCTTATCTTTTATTCTCCCTGCTCTTTCATAAAGTGTAGCTAAATCTGTATACAAATAACCAGGATAACCACGTCTTCCCGGAACTTCTTTTCTAGCTGCTGATACTTCCCTTAAAGCCTCACAATAATTAGTCATATCAGTTAGTATTACCAAAACATGCATATTTTTTTCAAATGCTAAATATTCTGCACAAGTTAGAGCCATCCGGGGAGTTATAATTCTCTCCACTGCTGGGTTATTCGCTAAATTAATAAACATAACACACTTTTCTATCGCTCCGGTTCTTCTAAAATCATTTATAAAAAAACTTGCTTCTTCAAAGGTTATCCCCATAGCAGCGAAAACTACGGCAAATTTTTCTTCCTTACCTAATACTTTTGACTGTCGAGCAATCTGAGAAGCAAGTCTGGCATGGGGCAACCCGGCGCCAGAAAAAATAGGTAATTTCTGTCCTCTAACTAACGTATTTAAGACATCGATAGAAGAAATCCCAGTTTGTATAAAATCGTTGGGATAGTCTCGAGCATAAGGATTAAGGGGATTACCATTTATATCTAATTTTTTTTCTGCAATTATTTGAGGTCCATTATCTATCGGCCTACCAGAACCATCAAATATTCTACCCAAAATATCTAATGAAACAGGTAGCTCTATTACTTTTCCTAAAAAGCGAACTTTACTATCGGAGACATCGATACCTGTTGTTCCTTCAAATACTTGAACAATTGCTTTATCTTCAGTCACTTCAAGTACCTGTCCTCTTCTAATTTCCCCAGAAGATAATTCTATTTCAACTAATTCTTGATACTTAACATCTGTTGTTTTTTCAACTATTATTAAAGGACCAGCTACATAAGATATGGTTAAATATTCCTTAATCATTTTTTTCTATATTTTCTCCTTCCCTTTAAGTGGTTGTTGAATTAATTTGACATATTATTTCTTTTTCAATTTCACTAAATTTTTTTAGATTATTTTCTTTAATATATTTAGCTCTTATTATATTACTTTTAACCGGTAGGGAATTGATTTTTTCTATATTTACACCTTGTACAATTACTTTTTCTGCAGTCTCATGGAATAAAATAATTAATTTTAACATTAAAAATTGTTTTTTTACAGAAGTATAGGTATCTATTTCGTCAAAAGCATCTTGATGAAGAAAATCTTCTCTAATTGATCTCGCTGTTTCTAATATTAATCTTTCATGAGTTGATAAGGCATCAACTCCAACTAATCTTACAATTTCTTCTAATTCTGCTTCTTGTTGAAGAATCCCCATAGATTTATTACGTAGTTCTATAAAATCTTTATTAATTTCCTTTTCATAAAATTCAGATAACTGAGATAAATAAAGGGAGTAACTAGTTAACCAATCAATCGCTGGAAAATGCCTTTCATAAGCTAACTTATCTTGCAAACTCCAAAAAACTTGCACTGTACGCAAGGTATTTTGAGTAACTGGTTCAGATAAATCTCCCCCCGGAGGTGATACAGCTCCGATGACACTTAAAGTTGCTTCCCTATCATCATTACTTAAACATTTTACTCTACCTGATCTTTCATAAAAGCTAGAAATTCTAGTCCCTAAATAAGCAGGGTAACCTTCTTCGCCTGGCATTTCTTCTAATCGACCTGAAATTTCTCGCATTGCTTCTGCCCAACGAGAAGTCGAGTCAGCCATAAGTGCAACATTATAACCCATATCTCTATAGTATTCAGCAATAGTTATACCAGTATAAACAGAAGCTTCACGAGCTGCTACCGGCATATTCGAAGTATTAGCAATTAAGATAGTTCTTTCCATTAGTCTTTTTCCGGTATGGGGATCAATTAATTCAGGAAATTCTAATAAAACGTCAGTCATTTCATTCCCTCTCTCGCCACATCCAATAAAAATAATAATTTCTGCGTTACACCACTTAGAAAGCTGATGCTGAATTACTGTTTTCCCACTACCAAAAGGTCCTGGAATACAAGCAGTCCCTCCCTTCGCAATTGGGAAAAACGTATCAATTACTCGTTGACCAGTTATTAATGGTTCAAAAGGAGGTAATTTTTCTTTATAAGGCCTCAATTTTCTTACTGGCCATTTTTGCAACATTTTTATTTCTTGAAGTAATCCTTGTCTATCTCTTATTTTGGTAATTGTTTCAGTAACTGTAAATTTACCCTTATATATTTCTTCAATTTCACCCTGGATTCCATATGGAATCATTATTTTATGTTGGATAATACTACTTTCCTGAACAGTTCCAATAATATCTCCAGAAATTACTTTATCTCCTTTTTTAAGAACTGGCTCAAAATCCCACTTCTTTTTTCTATTAATTGCATCTTCTTCAGCACCCCGGCTAATAAAATCTCCCTTAGATAATCTAATTAAATCTAAAGGTCTCTGAATTCCATCATAAATTGATTTAATTAACCCAGGACCTAATTCTACACTTAAAGGCATACCAGTAGAAAAGACAGGTTCTCCAGGACCAATGCCAGAGGTTTCTTCATAAACTTGTATGGTTACTAAATCCTTAGCAAGTTCAATTATTTCACCGATTAATTTTTGATTACTTACTTTTACAACATCATACATTTTTGCGCCTCGTAGACCTTCAGCTTCAACTACTGGACCTGCTACTTTAATAATTTTTCCTGTTTCCATTATTCTTCCTCTTTTCTAAATAAAATATCTGTTCCAATTGCCTTTTCTATATTTTTTTCTAATATTTTTAATCCTAAGTTTTTCTTTTCAAACTTATTTGGAATTATAGTGAAACTGAGCAGACTATTTTTTTGTAATTCCTCTATTTTTTCAAATATTTGAATGGCTATTTCCTCAGTTATAAATACTGCTGCATATTTCTCTTTTACTATTTTGTTTAATATTTCTATAGTTTCTTCTTTTTTGCTTACTGGGAAAATTGAGATACCTAATAATTTAAAACCGATAATTGAATCTCTATTCCCTATCATAGCAATATTATACATAAGTATCACGAACACTTTCTTTAATGGTACTGGGAAGTAATTTATTTAACTTACCTGATAAAATTATTCTAATATTTTTTATATCATTTTCTTTAGCTACCATAAATCCTACTAAAGGTTCTATCCCAAAGGTAATTAATTTTCCTACTTTAGTAAAATTAATAATAAAATTATCTCTTAACTTTTCTAATTCCATTAAGGAATTATTTTTTTGAAAATATTTTATGCCTAATTCAATTACATTTTTATAATCAGTATAAACTAACTTTTCAGGCCAAGAAGACAACGGTGAATCATAAACTGCTACTATGTTTTTTATATTAAAATCACCTTCGCTAATTAAAAAATTTTTTAAGAATATTTTTTCTTCTCCCCTTATTTTTGCTCTAATAGAACTAATTATATTATTAAGATCTATATTTATTTTAATAAACCTTTTTAAAAAATTTTCCTCTGTCTCTATCACTTCAACCTCTTTAATTTTATTAAATATCATAACATATCTTTCTTTATCTAGAATGAAATCTATTATCTCTGGGTCTTTAAATTTACTATATTCTAAAAATATTTTTTTAATTAAAAATTCAAAAGAATTAGGAAGATCTTCATATTTTTCGTCTATAATCGCTAAATTAAGTTTTTTTATATTTATGGTACCAATTGGTGATATTAATTTATCAGAAACGTCTTCTTTTAAATATTTCGATTTTATAAGTATTTTGATATTATGAAAATCATATTTAGAAGCAAATGTGAAATATAGAAAATTAAAAGTAGAAACTTTAGAAATATCTTTTATGATATTGTAACTAGATAATAATTCTCGATTTAATGAATCTTCATAATTTTCAGGATTATTAAGGTCAAAGGAATAATTATTTAAATTACCTTCCATTAAAATTTTTATCGCAGATATAGTATCAGTTGATTTTATCATTCTATCTAATAAATCTTTAGTTAATAATCCCTTTTCTAATTTTTTAATCCTTCCATTAGCAAAGGCATATTCTTCTTGATTGTTAGTATCTGCTGTAAAGTATTTAAACATTAATCATCCTTCCCCATTCAAATTATATAAAAAGCATTGCTTTAAAAATATTAAGCAAATAAATATTTACCTATTTCAATTTCAGATTCTTCTCTAACTTTTTTTAATAATAATTCCAATGAAATATTTTTTCTTACCTTACCAGAACCAATAATTACTCCACCTTGTATCGGAAGATAAGAAGTGGATAATTTTAATTCACCCTTCTTATCTTTAACTTCCAATGTTTTATTTATATCTTCTATAAAATCTTTAGATATTTTATTTTTATCTGAAGAAGCAATAAAAATAGTTTCATTGCCTTTTTCAATATTATCTAATATTAACTTTTTTATAAAATTGTGATAATCTTTATCATCTAATTTTAAGATACTTTCTAAAGCTTTGTTAAAAGCACCTTCCATAATTTTTTGTTTTTCTAATAAAATAGTTTTTCTTGCTTCTAAATTAGCCTCAGTCAATATTTTATTCTTTTTTAGAGATGCTTCTTGATTGTTTTTACCCAATATTATATTTTTAATATTATCTGCTTCTTCTTTGCCTTTTTTGATAATTTCCTTAGTTTTATCTTCAGCTTGAGTAATAATTTTATCTGCTTGAATCTGAGCATCAGATATAATTTTTTCGTTTATATCTTTAATGGTCATATAATAGTCTTCCTTTTACAAATTTATTCCATTAAAAAGTAACAATGAAGCCAATAAAGAAAATACTGCATAGGTTTCTACCATAGCAACCATTACTGTGGCTTTGCCAACCTCTTCTGGATTTCTGGCAACTAATCCTATGGCTGCAGCAGCAGTTTTTCCTTGATACCACCCAGAAAAAAAGCCTACTACTCCTACAGGTATACAGGCAAAAAATATTTGCCATCCTTGATTTAAGGTTAAGGGTAATGGTACGCCTGCAAAAATACCAGTTTTCATTAAAACCCAAAACCCAACTAATAAACCATAAATGCCCTGAGTGCCTGGGATGGCTGACAAAAATAACATTAGACCAAATTTTTCTGGTTCTTCAGTTAACACTCCTTCAGCAGCAGCTCCAGCTATACCAACTCCCATACCAGAGCCAGAACAAGCTAATCCGATAGCTATTGCAGAACCTAAAAATGCCATTACTATTCCTTGTGTAATCATATTTTCCTCCTATTTCTAATTAATGTTAGTTTTAACTAATAAATTTCTCTACTTGAATTTTTAATTGTGTCTCTACTCCTAAACTCTTATTTTTCTCACGCGATACTCGATACTCGATATGAATTACTATCTGCTAACGACTAATTTGAACCTTTATATATTTAGTGGTAGTTTTAAAAGGTTTAAAAGGAGATCCTCCTCCTTTATAGAATTTAGTAAAAAATTCTACATACTGTAAACGCGTTGAATGAACAAATGCACCCATAACACCCAGTACCATATTAAATAAATGTGCCGCTAAAAAAACTAAAGTTACCAAAATAATACCAATAAATGGCACCTCCTTAAAAAATAATACTGAAGTATTTATTACTACTGCTAAAACTGCAGTTGATAATCCTAAAGCAAATAATCGTGAATAAGATAGAATATCACTAATATATCCTATAAGATTATATAAACTTATAATCCCAACAGCAATCTTTAATATAATATTTTTATTTGACCTTCCTTGGGTAATAACTACAGACAATACTCCGGTTATAGTTAAATATTTTGTAAATATTTTAAAACCCACGGGGCAAGTAATAGTATTTGCAATTATATATAAAAGTAGGCCAGAAATTAATAATAACCACGAGCCTTGATCCATTAAACCTATTTTCATTTTACTTTCTTTAATATTTGCGATTAATTTAATAATAAATCCAGTATAAATTTGAATTACTCCCAAAGATAGAGATATTAACAATAAAGGCATAGGATTTTTTATAGGATCAAGCAAGGATAATTTATCGATTAAAAAAGTTTTTAGAAACAAAATATTTGGGGGAAGATAATTAAGTGCATCACCCATCCAACTACCCATGATTGCTCCAATAATCAAAGTAGATAATCCGCATAAGAAAAATAATTTTATAAATTTTTTAGTTGTCCCTTTAAATTTGAACTTTAATAAAGCAAAATAACATAAAACAGCCATAATTAAACCATAACCGGCATCGGATAAACATATTCCAAAGAAAATAAAATAAAAGGGAGCAAATAAAGGGGTAGGATCAAATTCTTTATATTGAGGGATACCATATAACTCTGTAATTGATTCAAAAGGTTGTATAAATTTATTATTAATTAATGCAACTGGTATATTATCATTTTCCTTAGGGTTGCTAAAAATCATTTCCAACTCTTTATTTTCTTCAAATAATTGCTTTTTTAGTTTATTGATATCTTTTTCTAATATCCATCCTTCAATAATTATTACTTTTTGGGTCTGTTTTAAGTATATTTCTATATCTTTTCTACTTTTACAAATATTTAAATAATCGAAAGCAAGGTACAATGATAAATTTTCTCTATATATCTTTTTACTTATATCAAAAATATCCTCTCTTTTTTTCTCAATACTTTTTAATTCCTCAGAAATGTCTCTTAAAATATTTTTTGGAGTTCCACTGAATTCCAAGGGAAAATTAAAATATTCAAAATTGTATTTATTTAAGATTTTATTAATAAAATGACAATGTTCGGAAATTGAAATAATTATCATTTTATACTGTTTATTATTTTTATCAATTTTTTTTATTTCAATTTCTTGTCCTATTTTTTTTATTTCTTCTAAACAAAAAATATAATTTTTTAAAGGGATTTTACCTAAAATAAGTTTGGTATTTTTTGTTCCTTCTAAATCCTCTATTTTTATATCTAATTCTTTCCATTCTTCCAGGTGTTCTTGTAGATTTTTAAGATAGTTTTCTCTATTTTTTAGTTCTTTTAGGGTTCCATCTAGTTCTTTACATTTTCTATAAATATTTTTAGAATCAAAATTAGAAAATAAAAAAGCCAATTTTTTATAATCGTATATATCTTTTAAAGGATCTATAGATTTACCAGATTTTTTAGAAATATCTTTAAAATCAGAAAGGTAATCTATACAATATTTTACTTCTACCAATGCAGAATCAATCTCTGTAGCCTTTATTTTTTTATAAGTTAATAAATCTGAGGTTGCTAATTTAGTTGTAACATCCGTTATTTGAATACATCCTGCTTTTTGAAGTTCTAAAATAACCTTATCTTTTAATTCGATATGAGTGAAGAGATTAACTTTTTTTACTTTACATATCGCCATTATCCCCCACCACACCTTTAACTATTATTTTAACCGTGTCTTCCATCTTTTTTATTGCCTTTTTATATATCTCTTCTTTTTCTATTTCGCTTTTTTTGATAATATTTTCTGCTTCCTTTTTTGATAATATTTCTTCTTTTTTTATTATTATTTTTCCTTCTTCAATGGTTTGTTTTTTAATTTTCTCTATCAATTCATCTGCTTCTCGATGAGCCTCTTTAATAATTTTAGCTGCTTTATCTTCCGCATCTTTGATTATTTTATCAGCAACAGCTTCGGTTTCTTTAATTTCTTCTATAAGCTTGTTTATCAAAAATTTCACCTCATTAAATGGTTTAAAAATATATATTAATTAAAATTATATAATAATAATTGTATTAAATTTATATCTTATCTGACATATTTTTTATTTCTTCTATCAATTTTTTTACTATCACTTTTTCACTAAATTTACCTAATATTTTACCTTTTTTAAAAAGAACTCCAGTTTTTTCATGATAAGCAATTCCTATATCTGCTTCTCTTGCTTCACCTGGACCGTTTACCATGCAACCCATAACTGCAATAGTTAATGGTTGGTCAATATTACAAATCTGTCTTTCAACTTTTTTTATAATTTTATTGAGGTCTACTTTGCATCTTCCACAAGTAGGACAGGAAATTAAATTTGTGCCTCTTTGTCTGAGATGTAAAGCTTTTAATATTTCATAACCTACTTTTATTTCTTCTATTGGATCACAAGTAAGTGATACTCGGATAGTATCCCCAATTCCTTGGAATAATAGTGAACCAATCCCAACAGATGATTTAATAATGCCTTGAAAAGGAGGACCTGCTTCAGTAATGCCTAGATGCAAAGGATAATCGTATTTTGAGGCAAAAATATAATTTGCTTCAATAGTATCAATTACGTTGGTAGATTTAATAGAGAAAATTATATTATGATAGTTAACTTCTTCTAATATCTTGACCATATTATCAGCACTTTCCATTAAAGCTTGAGGAGTTATTTTTTTATATTTTTTTAGTATATCATTATCTAATGAACCTGAGTTTATACCAAATCTAATAGGTAAATTTTTTTTCTTTGCTGAATTTATAATTAATTTAATTTTTTCATAATTTCTAATATTTCCAGGATTTATTCGTAATCCATCTACGCCAAATTCGATAGATTTTAAGGCCAATTTATAATCATAGTGAACATCAGCAACTAAGGGTATATTAATTTCTTTTTTTATTAAAGGTAATGAATAACATGATTCCAGGTCTGGAACTGCCACTCTTACTAACTCACAACCTTCTTTTTCCATTCTTTTTATTTGGGATACTGTATCTGGTATATTTTTCGTATCAGTATTGGTCATTGATTGAACTGAAATCGGAGCATTCCCTCCAATTAATAAGTTACCCACTTTTATGCTTTTAGTTTGTTTTCTCGTATACATCTTATCTAATTTCCTTATTTTTTTATTTAGCGAAAATCCTTAAAATATCATTGTAAGTGGCGATTACAAAAATAACTATCATTAGAGATATTCCAACTAAATACATAAAGTTGATTTTTTCAACCTCCAAAGGCTTACCCCTTATTTTTTCTATAGTTAAAATTATAATATAACCACCATCCAGGACTGGGATAGGAAGAAGATTAAATAATCCTATAAAGATACTTAAAATTGCAGTAAAATATAACAAATTCAAGAAACCTAATTTTACTGCTTCTCCCGTCATCTGAGCTATACCCAAAGGTCCAGCTATTTCAATTGGTACTTTCCCGCTAATCATCTCTATTACATTTGAAAAAATTAATTTAATAATATTTCCAGTAATTGTTAAGCCTTTAAGAAAAGCATAAAATATATTAATTTTTTTAATTGATATTTCAAAAGTAATTCCTATTAATCCTTTTTTATAATTAACATCATATTGTGGGGTTACCAATATATCAATATTTTCCCCCTCTCGGTCCAGGGTTAGTTTTAAAATTTCTCCAGAACTTTTATTTATAATGTTAGCAATTTCATCAGGATTATCTATTTCTTTTGAATTAATAGCAATTATTTTATCTCCCGGAAGTATCCCAGCTTGATCAGCAGATCCATTTTTTATAACTGTATAAACATTATTGTTAGTAATCGGAATTCCGTTAACAAAAAAAATGAGACTGAATATAATAATTGAAGTAATGATATTCATAAAAGGGCCTAAAGATATAATTAACGCTCTAATTCCTAAAGATTTCTTATCAAATCTCTGTTCTTCTGTTAATTTTTCTGATGTATCCTTTACCTCCTCTTGTCCTATTTCACCAGCCATTTTTACAAAACCGCCGAGAGGAATTAAACATATAATATATTCTGTTTGATTTTTTATAAATCCAAATATTTTTGGTCCGAAACCAAAGGCAAATTTATATACCCTTACCCCGAATGTTTTAGCAGCAATAAAATGACCAAATTCATGAAAAAAAACCAATATACTAAATACGAAAATAAATGCTATTATAGTTAACAATTTTATTCACCAAAATTAATTATTATTGATTGGTACACAAATATAAAGCTCTTTGTCTAGCCCAGTAGTCAGCATCTAAAATATCACTAATACTTGGATTAAGCTTTGGTTTATGATTTTTCATTGTATTTTGAATAATTATGGGAATTTCTGGCAAACTTATCTGATTATTCAAAAAAGCATTAACCGCAATTTCATTTGCCCCATTTAATACTGCCGGCATTGTTCCTCCAAGGTCTATAGCTTGATAGGCAAGTTTAAGACAAGGGAATTTATTAAAATTAGGTTTTTTGAAAGTTAATTGGTTAACTTTTGTTAAATCTAATCGATTAAAGTTGTTATAAATTCTATTTGGATAAAATAAAGCAAATTGAATCGAAATTTTCATATCATGCTCACCTAATTGAGCCAAAATAGTACCATCTATAAATTGAACCATGGAGTGTACATAACTTTGAGGATGAATTACAATTTCTATCTTATTAGTTGGAATATCGAAAAACCATTTCACTTCAATTACTTCTAATCCCTTATTCATTAAGGTTGCTGAGTCAATAGTAACTTTTTTCCCCATTTTCCAATTGGGATGATTTAACGCATCTTCAATGGAAACAGTTTTTAATGCGGATTCAGTTAAACTGTAAATTGGTCCTCCAGATGCAGTCAAAATAATTTTTTCTACCAAATCTTTTTGTTCATTCTTTAAACATTGTAAAATTGCACTAGGTTCGCTATCTATAGGCAAAATATTTGTATTTCTTATTTTTGCTTCCTTCATTAATATTTCACCAGCAACTACCATCGTTTCTTTACTGGCTAAAGCAATATTTTTTCTATGTATCACAGCTTCATAAGTTGGAAGAAGTGCTGCTATTCCAGTTATTGCAACTACAACAAGATCTATTTCATCTAAGACTGACACTTTTATTAAACCATCGATTCCCCAAAATATTTTGATATCACTTAAGTTATTCAGATCTTTTTTCAATTTTTTAGCCAAATACTCATTTTTAACCACTGATATTTTTGGTTTAAAAAAATTTATCTGCTCTTTAAGTAGGGTTATATTTTCCCAACCACTTAAGCCTATTACCTCAAATTCATTAGGATATTTTTGGATAACTTCTAAAGTTTGTTTTCCTATTGAACCTGTTGAACCTAATATAACAATTTTTCTTCTCATAATTAGACTCTACACTTTCAAAAATATTTATTTATATTAAATTAGTAATTTTATATAATAATAAAATATGGGAGCTGTAAATAATAAACTATCAAAAGAGTCTAATATACCTCCGTGGCCAGGGATTAACTTTCCCGAATCTTTAACTCCAGAACCTCTTTTTAACACAGATTCAAATAAATCTCCAAGTTGGCCTACTATTGATAATATCAACCCAAGAGAAATCAACTTATTAAAAGATAAATTTAACCAACTTCTTAAGGCAAGGGTAATAATGATACTAAATAAAATCCCTCCAACTGACCCTTCAAGAGATTTCTTGGGACTTATTTTAGGATATATTCTATTTTTCCCAAAGTTAATACCAATAATATAAGCTCCTATGTCATTAGCCCAAGTAATAAATAAAAGACCAAGGAGGTAATAATTTCCGTTGGGTAAAAACTTAACTTTTAATAGAAATGATAGCAAATATCCTAAATAAATACTTCCAAAAATCAGAATAGATAGGTCAGGAAGTACTTTAGAAAAATCTTTTTTAAATAGTTGGATAATAAAACATATTATAATAAAAAAAGTAACAATTACATTTTGATAATACTTTAGATTATAAATATCGTAAAATGTTGTAAAAATAAAGTATGCAGTAAGTATAGATCCCAATATATATGATGGCTTGTATCCTTGTTTATGGGCCATATGGTATAATTCATTTAATCCTAAAAAGGCTAAAATCATTATTAGAATAAAAAAGGGGAATTCCCCCCAAAATATTATCAAAACTATTAACGGAATTCCTATAATAGTAGTAATAATTCTTTTTAAAAAATTATTATCCCTTCCCTCCATATTTTCTCACCCTTTTTTGAAAATCTTTTATTGCTTCTATTAAATTATTTTTATCGAAATCGGGCCAAAAAACAGGGGATACCCAAAATTCTGCATATGCAATTTGCCAGATCATAAAATTACTAATTCTCATTTCACCACCCGTTCTTATTAATAAATCGGGGTCGGGAAGACCATGGGTGTATAAATTATTTCTTACGGTATTTTCATTAATATCTTCAATTTTTATCTTTTTATCATATAAATCTAATATAATAGAATTAATTGCATCAACAATTTCAGCTCTTCCTCCATAATTAATTGCAATATTTAGAATTAATTTATTATTATTTCTAGTTAATTCAATCAATTCATTCATCTTTTTAGTAAGTAAATTAGGAAGTTCATTTAGTCTTCCTATAAAATTTATTCTGATATTATTTTTTATTAAATTTGCTTTTTCTCTATCTAAAACTTTACCGAATAATTTAATTAAGTTTAAGACTTCGTTTTTAGGACGTTCCCAATTTTCCGTAGAAAAAGCAAAAAGCGTTAATATGGGAATGTTTAAATCTATGCAGTTAGATATAACTCTTTTAACTGCTTTTACCCCTTCTTTATGTCCTGTACTTCGAGGCAATCCTCTTTTTTTTGCCCAACGCCCATTTCCATCCATTATAATAGCTAAATGTTGAGGTAATTTTATGTTATCCATTTATTTTTATCCATCAATTTATTTTTATAATTTTTATATTCATTAATTATCACCTATAAAAATACCCCCTTAATAGAGATATAATATAAATAAAAGCATATTATATATATATTAAAATTAGAAGGGGGGTTATATTTCCATAATTTCTTTTTCTTTAAGTTCTAATAATTTATCAATTTTCTTTATATATTCATCGGTTAAGGTTTGGACTTTATTTTGGTATTCTTTGCAATCATCTTCTGAAATATTGTTTTCTTTTTCATCTTTTTTTATTATATCATTTGTATCTCTTCTTATATTTCTTATAGCTATTTTTTCTTTTTCAGCTTCTTTTTTTACTAATTTTATTAACTCTTTTCGTCTTTCTTCATTTAAAGGAGGTATGGTAAGTCTAATAATATTACCATCATTAAAGGGAGCTAACCCTAAATCAGATTTCCATATAACTTTTTCAATCTCAGCAAGGTATTTTTTATCCCAAGGTTGAATAACTATTAAATTTGATTCTGGAATAGAAATATTTGCTATTTGCTTTAAAGGAGTTAACACACCGTAATATGATATTTTTATCCGATCTATTAAAGTTAAAGAAGCTCTTCCGGTTCTTATATGGGCAAAATTATCTTTTAGTACTGTGATTGATTTTTCCATTCTATCTTTTGTATCGTTTAATAAATCAGATAACATATTTATTCCCCCTTTACTATTGTGCCTATTTTTTCACCAACTATAACTCTTTTAATATTTCCAGCAATATTTAAATTAAAAACAATTACTGGAATATTATTTTCCATACATAAAGAAATAGAGGTTGCATCCATAACCTTTAAACCTTTATTTAAAAACTCGAGGAATCCTAACTTACTAAATTTTACTGCTTTTGAATTTTTTAAGGGGTCAGATTCATAGATTCCATCAACTTTTGTAGCTTTAAGAATTGCTTCAGTATTTAGCTCTATTGCTCTTAGGGCAGCAGCAGTATCTGTTGTAAAATAAGGATTTCCAGTTCCAGCAGCCAAAATTACTATCCTATCTTTTTGCAAATGCCTAATAGCTCTTCTCCTAATATACGGCTCAGCAATTGCCTTCATCTCGATTGCAGTCTGTACCCTTGTTTCTACATTTAATTTTTCTAAAGAATCTTGAAGAGCTAAAGCATTTATTGCGGTTGCTAACATGCCCATATAATCTGCTGAAACTCGATTTATACCTTTTTCGCTCCCTTCTTGGCCTCTAAAAATATTCCCCCCCCCTATTACTATAGCTATTTGTACTCCTAATTTTTTAATCTCAATAATTTCTTTAGAAATAAAATTAATCTTTTGGATATCAATACCATAACCTTTTTCTCCGGAAAGTGATTCGCCGCCGAGTTTTAAAAGTATCCTTTTATAAATAGGTTTTTCCATAATTTTAAATCCTCTATTATTTTAATAACCTATAAACACTTCCATAAAGGTTAATTATCTATGTCTTAATTATTAGATTTCTTCGCCAAGCTTAAATCTTGCAAATCTTCTAATCAAAATATTTTCGCCTAACTTAGCAATCAATTCCAATAATAATTCTTCAATATTTTTATTATTATCTCTAATAAATATTTGTTCCATTAAACAATTTTCTTGAAAATATTTTTCCAATTTACCTTCGACAATTTTTTCAATTATAGGAGCTGGCTTACCTGATTTTTCAACTTGAGCATAAAATATATCTTTTTCTTTTTCAATTATACTTTTTGGAATATCCTTTCTGGTAATATATCTTGGATTTGATGCAGCAATCTGCATAGCGATATTTTTTATAAATTCTTTAAATTCTTCCGTATTGGCCACAAAGTCTGTTTCACAATTTACCTCAACTAAAACACCTAATTTACCATATAAATGAATATAAGATTCTACTTTCCCACTTAGCGTTTGTCTATTAAACTTAGAAGAAGCAGCATTTATTCCTTTTTTACGTAAATATTCAATTGCTTTTTCTAGGTTTCCGGCATTCATTTTTAATGCTTCTTTGCAATCCATTACTCCTGCACTTGTTTTTTCTCTTAACTCTTTTACCATCTGAGCATTAATTTCCATATTTTTCTCCTTACTTCATTTAAATATAGGTTTATTTTTTAACTGTTTCAGTTGCTTGGTCTATAATTAATTTCTTACCTTCTATAACTGCATCTGCTATAACTGAAGAGATAAGTTTTACTGCTCTAATTGCGTCATCATTTCCTGGAATTACATAATCAATTTCTTCTGGATTACAATTAGTATCTACAATAGCAACAATGGGTAGGGAAAGTTTAATTGCCTCAGCAATTGCAATTTTCTCTTTTTTGGGGTCAACTACAAAAATTGCATCTGGAAGCTTTTCCATATTTTTAATACCGGTTAATAATTTTTCTAATTTCTCCTTTTCTACTTTTAATTTCATTACTTCTTTTTTAGGAAGAACTTCAAACATTTTATTATTCTCCATTTCCTCTAATTCATAAAGTCTTTTTACTCTCTTTCTAATGGTATTGAAATTAGTTAATGTTCCTCCTAACCACCTATAATTTACATAAAACATGCCACATTTTTCTGCCTCGTTTTTAATCGATTCCAGAGCCTGTTTTTTTGTTCCTACAAATAATATATTTGCACCTTTGCTAGATATCTCTTTTATAAAATCATATGCTACATCAATTAATTTTACAGTCTGTTGAAGATCTATAATATATATATTATTTCTATCTGTAAAAATATAAGATTTCATCCTAGGGTCCCATCTTCTCATTTGATGACCAAAATGAACTCCCGCTTCTAACAATTGTTTCATTGAAACTACACTCATCTATTATCCTCCAATTTATATTTTAATATTTCGTATTTTTATATTAAATTAGAATTCTAAAATCACTATAAATTACTATTTAATGCACAAAATCAAAAGTAGTATAACATAGTTTTTTTTCTAAATCAAGAAACACTTAATGGTTTATTTATTTTATTTTTTATTGACTTTATAAAATATACCTGCTTAAATCTTCGTTTTTTACGATACTTTGTAATTTTTTCTTTACATATTTTTCATCAATAGTAAATTTCTTTTCTTTAAGATCAGGGGCATTAAAAGAAATATCTTCTAATAATTTTTCTAATATAGTATAAAGTCTCCTTGCTCCAATATTTTCTGTCTGTTCGTTTACTAAAAAAGCGGTTTCAGCAATCTCGCTAATCGCATCATCTGTAAATTCTACTTCCAGACTTTCGGTATTAAGCAAAGATATGTATTGTTTTATTAGTGAATTACAAGGCTCGATTAATATTCTTTTAAAATCTTCCATGCTTAAACTATTTAATTCAACTCTAATAGGAAAACGTCCTTGCAATTCAGGTATTAAATCAGAAGGCTTTGAAGTAGTAAAAGTCCCAGCAGCTATAAATAAAATATGGTCAGTTTTAACAGCTCCATATTTAGTTATGACTGTTGAACCTTCTACAATAGGTAATATATCTCTTTGAACTCCACCTCTGGAAACATCCGGTCCATATGATTTTTCTTGTCTGGCAATTTTATCGATTTCATCAATAAAAACAATCCCTAAATTTTCCACTTTATTAATGGTAGTCCTAATTACTTCATCCATATCTATTAAGTTTTGAGTTTCATTATAGATTAATATTTTTCGAGCCTCCGCAACAGTAACTTTTTGCTTTTTCTTTTTTTGAGGAAACATTCTACCAAGAATATCTTTAAAATTAATACCCATGCCTTCTATTCCTGAATTAGAAAATACTTCTACGGTAGGTTGAATGTTTTCTTCAATTTCAACTTCAATTAATCTGTTTTCCAGCTCACCTTTTTCTAATTTATCTTTAAACTTTTTCCTAGTCCTTTCAAATCTTTCTTCTCTTTCATCTTTTTTTATTAAAACATTTAAAGAATCTTTATTTTCTTTTTCAATTCCAGGATAAAATGATTCCTTAAATAAATCTGCTTTTTGCTCTTTTTTCTTTTTTACTACCGGGAATAAATAATTTATTATTTGTTCTTCGGCTAATTGTCTTGCCTTATCTTCTACTTTAATTGCCCATTCTTTACGGACCAATTGAATACACACTTCAGTTAAATCTCGAATTATAGATTCCACATCTCTTCCCACATACCCTACTTCAGTATATTTTGTTGCTTCTACTTTTACAAAAGGAGCTTTAACTAATTTTGCTAATCTTCTAGCGATTTCTGTTTTTCCCACTCCGGTAGGCCCGATCATTATGATATTTTTCGGAGTTACTTCATCTATTAATTCAGGAGGCAATTTCTGCCTTCTGATTCTATTTCTTAAAGCTATAGCTACAGCTTTTTTGGCGTTATCTTGCCCAATTATATATTTATCAAGTTCAGAAACAATCTGCGAAGGTGTTAAATCATTAATCAACTATAATACCTCCTATCTTTTATAATTTTTCTGCTGTTATTTTATCATTAGTGTAAATACAAATTGATGCAGCAATCTTTAAAGATTCTAAAGCAATTTCATAAGCAGATAAATTAGAAAATTTCACTAAAGCTTTTGCTGCAGCTAATGCATAAGGACCACCTGAGCCAATAGCAGCAATATTATCATCAGGTTCTATTATATCACCAGTCCCAGAAACTATAAACATATTCTTTTTATCTGCAACGATTAGTATAGCTTCTAATTTTCTTAATATTTTATCAGTTCGCCATTCTTTAGCTAAAGAAATAACAGCTTTAGGTAAATTTCCATGAAGCTCATCTATTTTATTTTCGAATTTTTCAAATAAAGTCATAGCATCAGCACTTGCCCCGGCAAAACCGGTAAGAATTTTATCATTATATAATTTTCGTATCTTTTTGGTATTATTTTTCATAATGGTATTACCTATAGTTATTTGGCCATCACCAGAAATAGCAACCTCATCTTTATGTTTTATGGCTAAAATTGTGGTTCCTTTAAACATTTTTTATTTCATCTCCTTTTAAATTTTTAACCTTAAGCCCTGGGATGAGACTTTTTATAAATTGTTTTTAACCTTTCTTTAGTAATATGAGTATATATTTGAGTAGTGGACAAACTCTTATGCCCCAAAAGTTCTTGCACAGAACGTAAATCTGCTCCACCCTCTAAAAGATGAGTAGCAAACGAATGCCTTAAAACATGGGGGCTTATCTTTTTATTTAAACCAGCCATTTTCATATATTTAATAATAATTCGACGTATACTTCTTGTGGTTAATCGTCCTCCTAAACGATTTAAAAATAATGCCTCTAGGTCATTTTTATTTACAAATATTTTTTTTTCAAATAAATTTCTACTGGTTAAATATTCTTGTATTGCCCTTATGCTCGGATTACCAAGGGGAAGAATTCTTTCCTTTGAACCCTTTCCAAATACTATAATAGTTTTTTCATATAAGTCAATATTGCAAATATTTAAATTTACAAGTTCTCCAACTCTAATTCCGGTGCCATAAAGTAGTTCAAGAATTGCTCTATCTCTAATTCCAAATATTGTATTTTTTAATGGAGTTTCAATAAGTTTATTAACTTCTTGTAAATACAAAAAATAAGGTAACTTTTTATTTATCTTAGGCGTTATTAAATTAATGGTTGGATTAACTTTAATTATGCCTTCTCTTAAACAAAATTTAAAGAAGGAACGTACTGTGGATATTTTTCTGGAAATACTCCTTGCTGAATAATCACTCTTCTTTAAATAAACAATATATTTTCGCATAACACTACGATCAACGTATTCTATTTTATCATCTTTTAGTATCCTATAAAGTTTTAAATAATTGAAAAATTGAATTAAATCATTTCTATAGGAAACAATGGTATAATTAGAATAGTTTTTTTCATTCTTTAAAAAAAAAGCATATAATTCTATATATTTCTTCAAATGTAACACTCTCTTTTTTGCTTTTCGAGGAGTTTATTTTTTATTTTAGGCTAAGTTTATATTTAAAGATCTATTCTATTTATTAATTATTCTTTATCTTCTTTGATAATATCTTTATAATCACAAACAGAATTACTGCATTTATAATAAAATCCGTTTTTTTTATTTTTATCTAACACTAAAATGGAATTGCATTTAGGACATTTTTTATCCACCGGCTTATTCCAGGTCATAAAAGAACATTTTGGATAATTGCTGCATCCATAAAATATTCTTCCTTTTTTGGTTTTTTTCCTAACAATTTCTCCCGGGCATCCTTCCTCAGGACAATTTATACCAATTTTATCTAAAAAAGATTTGGTATTTTTACAATCAGGAAATCCTGAACAAGCTAAGAATTTACCAAAACGTCCGCTTTTTATCAACATCTTGCGACCACACTTATCACATATTTCGTCACTAAACAACTGGGTTATTTTAATTCTTTGGGCCTGGTTTCCTTTTTCTAAATCCTTAGAAAATGTTTTATAAAATGTTTTTAATATATCTACCCATTTTTTTTTATTAGATTCAACTTCATCGAGCTGTTTTTCCATTTTTGCAGTAAAGGCAACATTTATAATATCAGAAAAATATTGAGTTAAAAAAGAGTTTACTTTTATTCCTAATTCTGTAGGATTAAATTTTTTGTTAACCTTCTCCACATATTCTCGACGTTGTATAGTATCTATAATAGGTACATAGGTGCTAGGTCTACCTATTCCTTCTTTTTCTAATGTTTTTACCAAGCTAGCTTCTGTATATCTGGGAGGAGGTTTGGTAAAATATTGCTTTTCTTCAATTTTTATTATCTTTAGTTTATCTCCTTCTTTAAGATCAGGAGGTTTATTTAAATCTTGATTATCTTCATTATATATAATCATAAATCCTTTAAATAATATATTAGATCCAGAAGCTCTAAATAGGTATTTCCCCGCCTCTATATTTATAGTGATTTTTTCTAGATAAGCAGCTTTCATTCTACTCGCTATAAATCTTTGCCAAATTAAACTATATAGTTTATATTGATCATTACTTAGATATTTTTTAATCAAATCTGGTTGATTAAATACAGAAGTAGGCCGAATAGATTCATGGGCATCCTGAATGGTTTTGTTTTTTATTTTCTTTTTATCTTTTTCGAAGTTTTCAAATGATTTTGCAAATTTTTTACCATATTTTTCTTCTATATATTTTTTCGCCTCACTTTTTGCTTCATTGGATACCCTTATAGAATCAGTACGCATATAAGTAATTAAACCAACATTTCCTTTATCTCCCAAAGCGATGCCTTCATACAATTGTTGAGCTATAATCATACTTTTTTTAATAGAAAAATTTAATTTGTTATATCCTTCTTGTTGTAAGCTGCTGGTAGTAAATGAAGGCTGAGGATTTTTAAATTCTTTTCTTTTATTAATATCTTTAACATATATGTTTTGATTTTTTACTTCTTCACAGATTTGCATCGCTTCTTTTTTATTTCTTATGGTTATTTTTTTAGAATCAACTGAAAAAAGCTTCGCCTCAAAAGGCTTTATTTCTTCATCTTCAGTTTTATTAAGAAGTACACTTATCAACCAATATTCATCTTCTTTAAATTTAAGTATCTCCTCTTCTCTTTCGCATATTAATCGCAATGTCACGGATTGTACTCTTCCTGCACTTAGTTTTTTACCTATCTTTTTCCATAATAAAGGACTTATCTTGTACCCTACCAATCTATCTAATAATCTCCTGGTCTTTTGTGAATCTACCATATTAAGGTTAATCTCTCTCGGATTTTTAAAGGCTTGAGATACAGCTCTTTCGGTTATTTCATTAAAACTAACTCTGTTGTTATCATTTTTAATTTTTAATTTTTGAGCAATATGCCAGGCAATTGCTTCTCCTTCTCTATCCGGATCAGTTGCCAAGAATATCTTATCTTTATCTTTTGAATATTTTTCTAATTCTTTTACAATACTTCTTTGTCTGGGAATAGTAACATACTCGGGTTGAAAATCATTTCCAATATCTATACCTAATTTTGTTTTAGGTAAATCAATTATATGCCCCTTGCTAGATTTAATAAGATAATTTTCTCCTAAAATTTTCTTCAAGGTTTTTTCCTTAGTTGGTGACTCAACAATTACCAGATATTTGACCATCAATACACCTCAATAATATAGTTGCTATTATAATATGATTAACTTTTTTATTTTCCTCTTAATCGATTATACCAATCTAGTGGCAAGGAAGGTAAAATTATTGCTCCATAAGGACAGTGTTCATCACAACAAAAGCAAGAAATACATTTTTTCCTATCTACTTCAGGAAAACCGCTCTTTAAATTCATTTTCATTGCAGAAACCGGGCAAACTTCTATACACTTCTTGCATACTTTACATTTATTATGATTTACTATTGGTTTAACTGCTGCGAAATTAAATACGTAGGGGGTAGCTGCTTTTCTTATTTTTTGCAATAAACCGTTATTTGGTATCTTATATCCTGGAATTATTTCTAATTTCCCAGATATATCTATACTGGATAGATCTATTTCTCCTAAATTTCTTTTTTGAGCTACTTGCAATAGTTCAATTGATTCTGGCTTAAGTCCCATCATAGTGGCCATTATAGAATCAAGAGAAATTCCATTATCACTACTTAATATTTTATTTATAACTCTCGGTTCCCCATTGGTAGGGCCTCTACCTTCCATGCCAATTATAGCATCCATGATATTTAAATCCGGAATTCTTATTTGATAGATATCTACTAATAATTCAGCAAATTCATAAACAGACCGAGTCAAAGTATGTAACTGTGCTTTCTTTGCTCCTGGTACAATACCAAACATATTTTTGATTGCTCCCGCAATAGTAGTCAAACCGTGGGTCTTAAACTTTGGAACATTAATAATATAGTCTGCCTCTATAACTGATTTTGAAATAAAAAGCTTATCTATAAATTTAGATTTTACCTTTATTTCTATAATGTCTTTAGCAATATTAGTGAAACAACCATCTGAAGCATCTAAAATTCCAGTTATTTTAGCTATTTTTAATGGGTCATAATAAATACTACCTGAATTATCTCCGACAACTATCTCTTTAGCCTTATAATCCCTTAATCTCTTAACCACTGCTGAGATTATTCTTGGGTCCGTAGTTACTCCTCTTTCAGGAGGGAAGGGACCTAAAATATTTGGTTTTACCAAAACTTTTTTATCTTTTACTTTATTTTCTACCTCAAATTTCTCGAATACATCTTCTATAGCTTTGGATATTTTATTATTTTGGATATCACTAATTATAACTTTAGTCATATTTCCTCTTTTATTATAAATTCTATCTTTTTTTAATCCTGATTTTCTCCCCTATTTTACTTTCATTCCCCAATTTTAACCGTTTAATGTTTTCTTTATGTGTAAAAATAGTTAAAATTAAAATTATTATACTGAATATGATGTATTCATAAGGTTGTTTAAATAATATTGTAAAAATTATAATAGAAATTACTGCACTAATAGATGATAAAGAAGCGTATCTTGTGGTTATTATAACCATCCCCCAAACTATTGCTGCTAATATCGATATCATTGGATTAAGCGCCAAAATAACTCCAAAGGTAGTAGCTACTCCTTTACCACCTTTAAACTTTAGAAATAAAGACCAATCATGGCCGCATATAACCGCTAGGCCGGCAATCGTTAATATAAATATGCTATCGTGACTTATAAGACGTGATAAATAAATAGAAAAATATCCTTTACCAATATCTCCAATTAAGACTATTGAGGCCACAAAAGGCCCTAATATACGAAGAGTATTGGTTGCGCCTATGTTTCCACTACCATAATCTCTTATATCAATTTTTTTGACTAATTTACTTATAATATAACCAAAAGGGATAGAACCTAATATATAACTTATCAAAATAACTAAAATTATCATTAAATTACTACCTTTTTTTATCTTTTTTAATTAAATTAATAATCACTGGTGAACCTTCAAATCCAAAAGCTTGATGTATTTTATTTTCTAAATAGTTATAGTAGGAAGTATACATTAATTTTGGATTATTTACGAACAATAGGAATTTCGGAGGTCTTATTCCTATTTGGGTAGCATAACTTATCTTTAATGAATTTCCTTCTATAAATTTTGGTGGATTCTCATAAATTGTTTTTTTTAAAAAATTATTTAATATGGGAGTTGATATTTTTTTACTATATTGAAAAGCAACTTCTTTGATTTCAAAAATTATTTTACCAATATTATAACCAGTCAAGGCAGAAGTTAGCATAATAGGAGAGTTTTTTATAAAAGATAATTCATATTTAGTCTCTTTAATTAATAAATTCTTATCTACTTCATCTTTAATCAAATCAAATTTATTTAATATTATGATACAAGCTTTTTTTTCCTTTTGTATATAACTCGCAATTTTTTTATCTTGCACACTTACTCCTTGTGTAGAATCCAATATTAATAATACTATATCAGAATTACTTACAGCTTTAAAAGTTCTTAAGGTACTATAATATTCAATATCTTCTTTTGGCTTTGCTTTATCTCTTAATCCTGCAGTGTCGGTAAATATCAATTTTAATGAATTACGTTTAAAGGTTACCTCAATAGCATCCCTGGTAGTGCCGGGATATTCACTAACTATTATTCTATCTTCTCCCAAAATATAATTTAATATACTTGATTTTCCTACATTTTGCTTACCAAGAATTGATACTTTTATGGTATCTTTTTCTTCTTTTTCAGGATTTACTTTTTTTTCTGAAACAAAAGATACTATTCTATCTAATAAATTATCAACATTTAATCCATGTTCTGCTGAAATAATAAAAGGATCCCCTAATCCTAATTCATAAAATTCATATAATTTTAATTCACTTCCCTTTACATCTCCTTTATTAGCAACCAAGATACTTGGTTTGTTTTTATCTCTAATAGTTTTTGCTATTTTAAAATCATCGGTATTTATTCCTTCTTTAATATCAACTAATAATAGGATTAAATCTGCTTCTTCAATAGCTAATTCAGTCTGAGTATTTATTTTTTTATGAATTTCTTCTTTTTTGATAGAATCTATTCCTCCGGTATCAATTAGAGTAAATTGTTTTCCTTTCCATTCACATTCAGCGTATATCCTATCTCTAGTAACACCAGGCTCACTTTCAACAATAGCAATCTTTTTTTTAATAATTCTATTAAACAAAGTTGATTTTCCTACATTTATTCTTCCAATTATAGTAACAACAGTTTTTTCCAAAATATATACTTCCAGTTCTTTAAAAAGTAAATAATTTTGTATTTACTTTAAAATATTTTTTATTTTTTTTATAGTTATTTCAGGATTCGTACTTTTAAATATAATTTGACCAGCCACAATTATTTCCGCACCAGCTGTAATTATTTTAGAAATATTATTCAAATTTATTCCACCGTCAACTTCTAAGCTAATTATTTTTTTTTGATTATCTATTATTTTTCTTGCTTTCTCTATTTTAGTAATCATCTCTGGAATAAATTTTTGTCCACCAAAACCGGGATTAACAGTCATTAATAAAAGAATATCTATTTTATTAATGACATATTCAATAACGTTTAGAGGTGTTGCTGGATTTAAAGCAATTCCACATTTAGCTCCCATATCTAAAATAGTTTGAATAACTCTATCCAGATGTCTACAGGTTTCATAGTGGATAGTTATAATATCTCCTCCTGCTTCAATAAATGACTTAATATGATTAGCAGGATTTTCTATCATTAAATGAACATCCAACGGAAGAGATGTCTTACTTTTAATAGATTCGACTATCTTTGGACCAAAGGATATATTGGGCACAAAATGTCCATCCATAATATCTAAATGGATTAAATCCGCTCCTCCCTTTTCTATTTTTCTTAATTCCCTTTCTAAGCAGGAAAAATCCGCATCTAATATTGAGGGAGCAAGTTTTCTTATCATAATTATATCACCATCTTTTTTTATAAATATAATTATAGCTTGAAGGATCTTCAAACATTATCAAGATATTCAAGGGGAATTCTTCCCCTTGAAAACCCCTTAATTCAC
>PFIP01000066.1 GCA_002782675.1 Candidatus Infernicultor aquiphilus | reverse complement strand
GTAATAACCGCTATTTTAATCCCTAAAGATTTGATTAATTTAATCTCTTGACCCAAATTGATATCTAAAGTAGGCTCTCCATCAGGTACAAAAGTAAGATAATCAATAGATTCCTGCATTTTTTTTGCTTTTTCTACTTTATTCTGTACTTCACTTAAAATTTCTTTGGGCTGATAAAACTCAGTAGGCTCAATTTTCATCTTAAAAGTTTTACCTAATTGACAATATACGCAGGAATAGGTACAGATCTTAGGGGGAATATTATTAATACCTAAACTACGACCTAAACGTCTGGAAGGAACTGGTCCAAAGGTAAGCATATTTTCTCCTTTATGTTAATTAGTTAAATCCTCTAATTTCTGCCATATATTCTTTATCTCTTTAGCCGCTTTATTATCACTATATTCTACTACTGGCAATCCTTTTACCAGGGCTTCAGTTATTATATTATCAAAATGTATTTTACCTATTATCGGTATATTATCTTTTCGACACCAGTCTTCGATTTTAGATGAATTTTCTAAATTAATATCAAACTTATTTATTATAACTACCGTTTTCACCCCAAAATGTTGGGCTACTTTTACTACTCTTTCCAAATCATGTATTCCAGAGAGGGTTGGTTCGGTCACCACTACAGCTAAATTAGCTCCGCTGAGAGTAGCTATAAGAGGACAACCGATTCCCGGAGGTCCATCTACAATTATTAATTCCAGATTATTTTTTTTAGCAATTGCTTGAGCATTCTGACGTACTAAAGTAACTAATTTACCAGAATTTTCTTCCGCAATACCCAATCGAGCATAGACTAAAGGTCCATATTTTGTCTCAGAAATATACCATTCCCCGCAATGATTTTCCTTCATTTGAATTGCCTTTACCGGACAAACCAAAGCACATAATCCGCATCCTTCGCAAGATACCAGATCGATTACGGTCTGGCCTTTGATTGTTTTAATAGCATTAAAACGGCAAATTTCCTGGCAGCGACCGCAATTAGTACATTTTTCTAAATCTATGCTGGGGATTAATCCGCCATAAAAATCATGTTTTTCTTTTATTTCAGGATGAAGTAAAAGATAAAGATTGGAAGCATCTACATCGCAATCTCCAATGACTTTTTCTTTGGCTAAAACTGCAAAACTAGCAGCAATAACTGTCTTTCCTGTTCCGCCTTTACCGCTTATTATAACTATTTCTTTCATTTTCAATTCCTACAATCTAAATAACAGATTTATATTATAAAACTCATAACTCTTCAATCTGTTGTATTCCCATTCCCATACTTTTATAGAATCTATATATTTAAAAAACAGAGAAATAGATTTTGCCTCTTTTTTGTCATTCCTGCGAAAGCAGGAATCTATATCTCTTTGTTTTTTCTGGATTCCCGCTTCCGCGGGAATGACAAGGAAATAATAAAGCCATAAAAATATTAAATAGTTTGCGCGATTTTGTGAAAAAGCTGGGTAAATTTTTGCTCATAGGAGGAATTTATCTTCACTATAGGAATACCCTGAGAATAAGCAACTGCAATCTCTCTATCCAGAGGGATAGAAAGTAAAAGAGGAATATTATTTTTCTTACAATATTCTTCTACTTTATGATCTCCGACATCACACTTGTTTAACACTACACCATGAGGAATCTTTAATTTTTGCAGCACTTCCACCGCTAAAATGAGATCATGTAATCCAAAAGGAGTCGGTTCTGTAACTAAAATAGTATAATCACTATCTTTTATAGATTCGATGACCGGGCAGGAGGTACCCGGAGGAGCATCAATTATGGTAAGGTGATGATTTGCAATATCATTACTTTTTCCTTTAATGCCATCTTTATTAATTCTTTTTTTAATTTTTCTTATTATAGGAGGAGCCATCGGTTCTCCTATATTCAAACGTCCATCTATAAAACTAATAGACCTTACTTTTCCTTCTTCTAAAATCCCTATCTCTCTTCCCTGTTCACTAATTGCATTTTCCGGGCAAAATAGCATACAGGCCCCACAGCCATGACACAGCCCGGGGAAAACTAAAACTTTATTCTTGGTAACTGCGATAGCATTGAAAACGCAAACTTCCGCACATTTACCACAATAATTGCATTTTTCATCATCAATTTTCGGTACCGGGATTTTTACTGATTCCGAATTTGTTATAACTGGTTTTAAAAAAAGGTGGGCATTAGGCTCCTCTACATCACAATCTAAAAACTGCACATTTTTTTCTTTATCTTTAGCTAAAGCCAGAGCAAGGTTAACAGCAATGGTTGTTTTACCCGTCCCACCCTTTCCACTGGCTACTGAAATTATCATTTAGCTTAATCCTTCCCTTTTATTCTATTGTTTTAGCATCATAGCTCCACACTTAGGGCATTTAATATTATTACAAGGAACACCTACTTGATGAGGAACTATAGCACCACAAGAAGGGCAAACACAATTGCCCCCTATTCCAATTCCTCCACCTCCTCGGCGTCCCTGTCCGGCACCTCTTCCCCGGCCAGTTCCCGGTCCTGCTCCTGTTGGTCCAGTACCATCTCCTCTTGGCATCTTTTTCACCTCCTTATTAACATCATCTTTACTTTTAATGAAAATGATTATCTTCACCAGAGTGGTCACATTCTTCTTTTTCTATTCCATATCCTTTTCCAGCTCCTGGCTTACAAAAAGATTCTCCTCCTTTTAATTTTCCCTGCACAAATTTTTCTATTACCTCTTCAATCTTTCCGGTGACCCCTATTACCGGAGTAATCTTTTTTTCAGCAAATAACATTTGTGCTCTATTTCCCATACCTCCGCAGATTATATATTCTACTCCATATTCTGCAAGAAAATTCGGCAAAAATGCAGGTTGGTGACCAGGATTATTTATTTCCTCTATTTTTAAAACCTTTCCTTCTTCAATTTCAGCAATAGTAAAGGAAGGGCATCTTCCAAAATGTGCTGAGACAAAACCTGCATCGGTTGAAATGGCTATTTTCATATTTTTTTCCTCCAATTCTTTTATTTTTATTTTTTCATTCCTGAATGGGCAGAGGCATCAGCCTGGGAAATTGTCTTATAATCACCTGATTTAAATTTATCAATAGCCTCTTGAACTGTACCACTTACTCCGGTTATCACTTTTATACCTGCTGCCTGTAAAGTCTGAAAGGCATTGGGGCCACAACTCCCAGTTAATACTGTCTTTACTTCCCTATCAGCCATTATTTGACCTGATTGTATTCCTACTCCTCCCATTCCCTGGGCAGCAGTATTTTCTACTGCCTCAAATTCATCAGTATCAGTTTCTACTAAAATAAAGTAAGCACATCTCCCAAATCGGGGATCCACTTCAGATTTTAAATCTGAACCACTTGAAGTAATTGCTATTTTCATTCTTTCACTCTCCTATTTAGCAATTAACTTAATAAGTTAATTGCGTAATGAGTAATAAGTAATTAAAAATCTATCAGTTGTCCGATAAGTCATCGCAAGGAATGTAATAATCCTACCCCTGCAAAAGCAGGGGAAGCAATCCCGTCGAGATTACCACACTCCCTGCGGTTGCTCGCAAAAACATTTTGAGATTAGGGGCGTATTCAATACGCCCCTACCTGTTTTATTTCTTTTCTTTTTCTTCTAATTCGGTGATACGTTTATTAATAGCCTCAAGTTCTTCTTTTAAAGCTTTTGCTTCTTCGGCTAACATCTCCATCTCTTGTTTAGGCTCTGCTGCTGGTTGGTAAAATCCGCCACCATAGGGCATAGGAGAAGCTATTTGTTTCTTTTCAAAAGATTCTTATTTATAATGATAATCATTTTCAATAAATTTGGGTAAAAAAAATGCATATTCATTCTTTACTAGTTGAACACTTCTCACATAATCCATAAAATTGAATAGTATGATTTTTAATTTCAAAACTATATTTTTTCGAAAGTTTTTTCTCCGTTTTTTTTAGTAATTCTAATTCCTCATCTACAAAATCTGTATAATCGATTATCCGACCACAATTAGTACATATTAAATGGTGATGATGCGATGGCTCCTTAGGACCACGAGATAACTCATACCTGGCTCGTCCATCGCCAAAATCAAATTTAAAAATTAATCCCATATTAATCAATAAATCTAAGGTTCGATAAACCGTGGTAAGACCAATAGCTGGATAAATATTATGTACTTTTAAATAGATATCTTCTGCGCTTAAATGTTCTTTGGATTCATCTAAGACCTGTAAAATGATTTGGCGTGGAATAGTAATTCTATAACCACAGCCTCTAAATTCACCATGCCACCATTTTGCTGGCCCTCTACCCCATCTTCCTGGCATATTCATCCTTCCTTATTGATAATTATTTTCATTAATATACTATATTAATATAAACTATTTTGTCAAATATTTTTTACAAACTAAAAGCGAAAAGCGAAAAAGTAAAAATCATAATTCAAAATTCAAAACCTTTAAAATCTTCCCATTTGCCAATCTGCCGATCTACCAATTATATTAGTATTGCTTAGCGGTAACCAGCATTTCGTATTCTGTATATATTTTTAGATTTTTTATACATTACTTATTTCGGGCAGACCAAGGTCTGCCCCTACAACTCATTACAGATTACACCTTACTTATCACCGTATTTATTTACTACATACTATATACTCGATACTATATACTATTTTTCAATATACAAATCGTGTAATGGTTGCTAAAATAATGGCTAAAATAAAAGTAAAGGCAATAGTAAATAAAGTGCGTTTACTTCCTATCTCCCGCCACAGGACTGCAATAGTAGCTACACAAGGTATATAAAAGATAATAAAAACAGTAAAGGTCATAATCTGGGTTGTGGACATCACTGAGACAACATTAGCAGTTCCTAAGGCCTGGATCAACATTAACATAGAAAGTTCTTTACGAAGAATACCAAATATCAAAGTAGTCCCCACTACCAAGGGGAGGCCAAGTAAAGAAGTTAGAGGAGAAAAAAAATGATTTATTAAAGTATCTGCCCGAAAATAATGTAATAGACTTAAAATTGTGCTTCCAGCAATAAGTAAGGGCCAGGCTACAAAGATAAATTCTTTCATCCTGAGCCAGGTCTTAGCTAAAGCTACTTTTAATGAAGGAATATGATAAGCCGGAATTTCTAATATCATTCCCGGGGTTACCTCTGGCAGCAAGCGAGACAATATCTTTCCTGATATGATAATTACAATAAGATTTAAAATATAAATGGCTAAAGCTGCTTTAGGACTAATATAAAAAGCTACCAAAGCAAATATAATCGTCATCCTTGCAGCACAAGGAATCATAGTAGCTAATACAGAGGTAATAAAACGATCTCTTTCTGATTCTAAAATTCTAGTTGCCATTATGGCCGGGACAGTACAGCCATAGCCTAATATAAAAGGTATAATTGCCTTACCATGTAAACCAATTTTATGTAAGAAGGCATCCATAAGAAAAGCTATGCGGGGTAGATAACCTAAATCCTCTAAGATGGCTAAGCCAAATAAAAAGGGGAATAAATAAGGCAACACAATAGCTATCCCACCGGCAAGACCCTGAATAATGCCACTAATCACAGAAAATAATAAGGTTTCTGTATTGATACTCTTTCCAATTAAAGGAATTATACTATAAAAATAATTCAGTAATGGTTCTTCTACTATTTTCCCCACCTTAAAAACTAAATTAAAAAACAAATAAAAAATTAGACCTAGAGAAATATATCCCAAAATTGGATGCATTAAGACATTATCCAGATAATCTATTAAACTTGCATGGGGCTTAGTAAGTGAAACTACAGATTCGTAAATATTCATCGATAAATGATGCCGTTCAGAGGAAATAACTACATCAGGAGGTCTGCCGTGAACTTCTTTAAGCAAATTTTGAAAGTAATTAATCTCTTTAAAAATTTTTTTATCTCTATTTTTAAAATCTTCCATAAAATAACGATCATTCTCTAAATATTTAATAGCCAAAAATCTTTCAGGCACATTAAATTCTTTACTAATCTGCTTCTCCTTAATTTGTGCCGATAATTTTTCTATCACTTCCTCTACATCTTTACTAAAGTTCAGAGTTTTGCCTATTTTCTTTTTTTCTCCCATCTTATAGGCTGTTGAAAAAAGCTCTTTTATTCCCTTTCCTTTTACCGCAATTACCGGTACTACTGGAACATCGAGAATTTTAGATAACTTTTCAATATCAATCTTAATTCCTTTACGATCAGCTTCATCAATCATATTCAGACATATTACCATAGGTATTTTAAGTTCCAAAAGTTGAAGGGTAAGTTCTAAACTTCTACTTAACAATGAAGCATCAATAACATCTATAACTACATCAACGCTATTCTTTAACAAATACTTTCGAGCTTCAAGCTCAGCCAGGTCAAATGAGGTTAAAGAATAGGTCCCTGGCAAATCCACTAACTCTAAAGTCTGACCAAAAAGATTAAATTTAGTTAAATTATAGGTTACGGTCTTTCCAGGAAAATTAGAAGTTACTGCCTTATATCCCGCAACACTATTAAAGATAGTACTCTTACCTGAATTTTGTTGTCCCATAAGAGCTATTTTCATTATCCTACCTCCACCGTTACTTTTCTTGCCACTCCTCTACCTAAAGCAACTTGATTGCCGTGAACACTAATCAAAATAGGTCCATGCATAATAGCACTTTTTTTTATAACTATTTCATCCCCAAAATGTATACCCAAACCTCCTAAACGTTGTCTTAATCCCCATCCCCCAGAAATATTAATAACTCTTACTTTTTGACTTTCCTTTACTAAATCAAGAGTAGTTATCATCTTAGTTTAATCCTCTCCTTATAATTTTTTGATAAATTACAGATTTTTTATAATTCTTTTTGGTTTATAGCATATCTTTCTTTTTTAAATATTTTTGAAAATTCTCTGCCCATTTAGAATTATCTGGTAATAGATGTACAAATTCTATAAATTCGAGTAAACAATTGATAGTCTCTGGGGAAACATCATGCTCAAGCTTACAAGCGTCTTGATCAGCGTTTTCTTCACTAACCCCAATAATTTTCAAAAATTCCACCAATAAACTGTGGCGTCTTTTAATCTCTCGGGCTAATTTTTTACCTTTGTCAGTAAATACAATTCCACCATATTTCTCATATAATATATAATTATTTTCTGCCAATTTCTTAATCATCTCAGATACACTTGGGCGGGTTACTTCTAATTTATCGGCAATATCTTTTACTTTAATGTATCCTTTTCTACTCTGTAAATTCCATATCGCTTCCAGATAATCTTCCATATTTCGGGTAGTCATTTAATTTTTACTCCCCCTTCTTAATTACTCTTAGCTTTACTTAAAATTATTTTTAATCTAAAGGTTTACCTATCATTATTAGGTATACCTAACTATTCAAATCATATCACTATTGAATAAAAATTGCAAGAAAAAATTTATAAAACAATTCTCCAATTTACCAATTAATTAGTTGTTAGTATATCGTATCGCATAAGGTTGAAATAAAAAGACGTAGGGGCGTATTGCATACGCCCTCAATAATTTATGAAAACGTAGGACCAGTCTCCTCCGCTTTCATGAGGGCAGGCCTGCCTATCTATTAAGCATTATGTTTCTCCATAAAATAAAAAACAGGAGGTTAAAAAACCCCCTGCTTTTAATTTATTCTAAAGACATTTTCTTTTTACAAAAAATTTATTCTAATTTACCCACCCGAGAAAAACGGCGCTATAACAATTCTGTCACCATCTTCAATTTTATCAGTGGAGTT
>PFIP01000150.1 GCA_002782675.1 Candidatus Infernicultor aquiphilus | reverse complement strand
TTAACTGACGCTAATACTCTTTATTCAGGGAAAAGGGCGAACGCAGTAGACCATTTAAATACTGCTATGGAGAATGGGTTTAATCGTATTGCGGTCGGGTGTGATGTCATTATTGCTGATGGTTTAAAGGGGACTGAATATCGGGAGATCTTAATCAATAAAAAACATTGTACAGCACCTAAGATAGCTACAGCTATTGCTGATGCCGATATTATTATTTCTCTGACTCATTTTAAAGGCCATGAAATGACCGGTTTTGGAGGTACCTTGAAAAATTTAGGTATGGGCAGTGGCTCTCGAGCGGGTAAAATGGAGATGCATGCTAGCTCAAAACCCAAAATCAATCTTAAGAATTGTATCGGCTGTGGTCAGTGTATTACACACTGTTCCCAGAGTGCCATTCATTTTAATGAAAATAAAAAAGCAGAAATTGATTATCAAAAATGTATCGGTTGTGGTCAGTGTGTAGCGGTATGTCAGTATAGTGCTGCAATAGTAGGCTCTGATGAATCGGGAGGAAATACCCAGGAAAAAATTGTGGAGTATGCTTATGCAGTATTAAAAGACAAACCCCATTTTCACCTCAGTTTTATTATGAATGTTTCTCCTTATTGTGATTGTTGGAATTACAATGATATGGCTATAGTGCCAGATATTGGGATGGCGGCCTCTTTTGATCCGGTGGCTCTGGATAGAGCCTGTGTAGACCTGGTAAATAAAGCTCCGGTGATTAAGGGATGCATTCTGGAGGAGAAAGGTTTTCATACCGGAGAAGATAAATTTAGTCGAGTCCATCTAAATACTGACTGGAAGATAGGCTTAAATTATGCAGAAAAGATAGGATTAGGTTCCCAGAATTATGAATTAATAGTTGTTGTTTAATAAAACAGGGAAACAGACGGTTATCTGTTTCATATTATTGAAAGAGTGTCAAATGGCCGTCTTATGACACTAAAAATGATAATAAAGGTAAAAAAAGGTGCCAGGCACCTTTTTTTACCTTTATTAGGATAGGAGGTAAGCATGTATAAGAATTTTAATGGAACACTAGTTATCTTGATAAGGCACGGAGAATGTGAAGGAAATATTAAGGGGATATTTAGAGGTAGGACTGACTTTCCTTTAAATGAAAGAGGGCTTATTCAAGCTCAGGATTTAGCACAGGAGTTGAAAAATTTTCCTATTAAGTATATTTATTCCAGTCCTCTTAGTAGGGCTATGCAAACAGCAGAGATTATAGGAAAAACTTGCGGGGTAGAAGTTAAGATAGAAGAGCAATTTAATAATATCGAATTGGGGAGTTGGGAAGGACATTATAAGAAAGAAATTGAAAAACAATATCCTGAGGAATGGAAGCTCTGGGTGGGTAATCCCGAGAAACTTCAAGTAGAGAATATGGAGACTCTTTATGAGGTACAGAAGAGGGCTAAGACCTGTCTGGATAACTTAGTTTCCAAGCATAAAGGAGAGACTTTAGCCGTAGTTTCTCACCGGGCAGTGCTCAAGCCTCTTATAGCTGCCTGCCTGAATATTGCCTCACCCTATTTTTGGAGGATTCATTTAGATACTGCTTCTTACAGTCTTTTGTCTCATAAAGAGGGAAGAGGGTATTGTTTAGTCCAACTGAATCAAACTAAACATTTAAAAGAATATGTTACTGAATGGATTTAAATATAAGAATTTTACTTAATTTTTTTACTATAGGAGAAAAAAAGAAAAATGAAAATTAATTCTAGTGAACCAATAACTCAAAAATATAAAACATATATCGGATATTTAGAAGGAACCATATCTATGGTTATAAATACTATTCTTTTTGGCTTGAAATACTGGGTGGGAATTAAGACTTTTTCTATAGCCATAATTGCCGATGCCTGGCACACTCTCTCGGACACCCTTACTTCCCTGGTGGTTATTATAGGTTTCAAAGTGTCATCCAAGCCAGCTGATAAAAAACACCCCTTTGGTCATGGTAGAGCAGAGGTGATTAGTTCTATTATCATAGCAACTTTGCTACTTGTGGTAGGTATTAATTTCTTATTTGCATCGATTCAGAGATTTAGAAATCAACAATCCGCCTCTTTCAATATGCTTGCCATTATAATGTTTACTATTTCAGTAATAGCAAAAGAAGGATTAGCTCAATATTCTTTCCGACTCGGGAAAAATATTAATTCCCAATCACTTATAGCAGATGGTTGGCATCATAGAAGTGATGCAATAGCTTCTATGATGATTTTGGTAGGGATCTTTATAGGAGACTATTTCTGGTGGATAGATAGTATAATGGGTATCTTAGTGTCTCTAATTATATTTTATACTACTTATAAAATTTTAAAAGAATCAATAAGTACTTTAATTGGAGAAGAACCGAGTGATACTTTTAAAGCAGATATTATAAAAATTGTAACTCGAAGTATTTCTCACGATGTTAGTTTACACCATTTACATTCTCATATATATGGAGATAGGAAAGAATTAACCTTTCATATAAGATTGCCTGCAGATATGAAATTAGAAGAAGCTCACCAAATAGCAGAAAGGTTGGAAAAAGAGATAAAAAATGAAATGGATATTGATACTACCATCCATATAGAACCAATTATCCCCATAAAAAGATAAAATACAACCAAAATATACCTAATATAGGGTACTAATCGAGCCTTACCAACTGTGTGTGGTGTTGAATTAAAAAAATTAGAAAGGAAAAGAGTTTGAAATCAAGATATAAGATATTCACCATTTTTTTCTCCATACTGATATTCACTTCTCTTATAATTTATATAGCTGGTGCGAGCACAGGTATTGGGGAAGAAATAGATCATTTTCCGGGATTTTCGGGTATCCTGATAAAGGATCTGAAGACTCAAGAAGTACTATTTTCTTATAATGAAGATAGACTTTTCACTCCGGCGTCTCTTACCAAGATATTTACCCTGCTTGCTGCTCTGGAGATACTCGGCAAGGAATACACTTATCCCACTTCTTTCTACTTTTCCAGTTCTGTTCCTGGAGAGATAATCGGAGACCTATATGTAGTGGGGAGGGGAGACCCCACCCAATCCCCTGAAGTAATCAGAAAGATAGCGAATGATCTGGTGCAAAAGTTCGGTATTAGATATATATCTGGAGGTATTATATTGGACGATTCAAAGTTCTTGCCCGAAGAGTTTTTAGGAAGGGGATGGATGTGGGATGATAAAAACCCTCTGATTGGAGCATTAACTGTAAAAGGATATATAACTAAAGAAAAACAGAATTACTACTTCAATACCATGCCCTTGCTCTGGGGGAAGATTTTTTCTAAAGGATTGTCCCAAAAAGGAGTGAAGATAGAAGGGGATATCCGGATTGGAGAGACAAAAGAGGGTCTAAAGGTAAAGTATATTTATTATTCTGATACCCTGGATAAAATACTGGCTTACATGATGAAGAATAGTGATAATCAGGAGGCTGAAAATATCTTTCGTACCCTGGCTCTGGAGGATAATCCTGAGGAAGTATCCACTATTCCTCGAGCTATTTCCTCTTTGGAAAGGGTTATTGATAAAGTCCTGGGCTTAAAATGGGGAAAGGATTATATCCTGGTGGACGGTTGTGGGATATCTGAATATAATCTTATGACACCCGCTCAGTTAGTCGAAGCGATTATATATCTTTACCAGAAGTACGATTTTACAATACTGAACTATTTTGCCAGTACCAAAGAGAACGGGACTTTAAAAGAACGTCTACCTTTTCAGGTCTGGGGTAAGACCGGGACCTTATCCTCGGCTTCAGGACTGATTGGCTTATTAGAAACTAAAAAGAAGAGATGGGTAGTCTTCTGTCTTATGGAGAACAATTATATAGCAGAAGAGAATGACCCTAAAATTTTTGAAAACAGAATAATAGAATATATCTACCAAAATTTATAATTATCTTCCCTCTTTTATTATCTTTTACTTCTATTTAATATTTTATTTTTCAAAATTATTCAAACAGAAAAAGAGAATCGGATTAGAATAGTGAAAAGGATGAGCCTTAAAAATAAAATTTAAGATAAAAAAGAGGATTTTTAAAAGTTTTATAGAATACTATACTATGATTGTCCCCCAAAAAGTAAACAAACCTGTCCTCGATCTGATCGGGGAATACTAAGGTAGGGGTCGGATAAATCCGACCCGCTTATTTACGGGTTCGATAAATCGAACCCCTACAACATAATTATAACTAATCTTATTTCCAACGCGATAC
>PFIP01000100.1 GCA_002782675.1 Candidatus Infernicultor aquiphilus | reverse complement strand
CCTCACTAAATTGAGTAACTTTGTTATAGGCAGATATCGCTTGATCAATGTTCCCTATACTACTATAATAATCACCTAAATTTAAATAACCAGTAGCACTTACCTGGTAAGCTAAAAAATTGTCCAGGATATGAGGGCTGGGTTTAAGCTTACCCAATTTTATATAAGTTTCCGTTGCTTCAATAAATTGGTCATTATCCTGGTAGAGTTGAGCTAATTCGGAAATAAGCTTGTCATTTTGAGGAATAAGTTCAACAACTTTTTCGTATTCCTTGATGGCTAAATCATATTCGAGCGTATTTTTATAGATCATCCCTTTTACATAATAAGCAAAGGCATTATTAGGGTCCTCGGTAATAATTTGAGATAGATTGGTAAGGGCTGATTCTCTTTCTCCCATTTTATACAAAGCATAACTCTGATTTATTCTGGCTAATATATTTGTTTTATCTATATTTAAAGCTTTTTCGTATTCTTTTTCAGCGGGTTCATATAGATCCAACGAACAATAAAAATTACCCATATTAATATAGGTGAAGGTATCAGGTTTTGCTTCTTTGCTTTCTATAATTTCTTGTAGTAATTTTTCTGTCTCGTAGTTAGCGAAGGCAGTAGTGGCAAAAAAGATTATAAAAAAAATTAAAAAAAATACCAAATTTGCTTTTAATTTATTTTTATGCATATATATCACCCTTTCTTTTTTAATATATTATAGCTTTCTAAAAAGCCAAAAAAATCTACCAAAAGAATTTATACTTATATATTCAACATTATTTTTAAAAATCCTCTTTTTTAATAAAAATATTTTTGACTTATTCTTATTATTTCATTTCTGTACCAAATTCTTTTAATTTTTTAGCAAATTCAGTTAATTTTTTATCAACTAAATAATTTACTGTATCTTCTTCAAAATTTCCATCATTTTTTCTCTCCCCGGCTTTTACTCCCGTTAATATTTCAATCCCCTGGTCAATGGTTTTTATCGGGTAAACATGAAATTTTCCTTCTTTTATCGCTTCTACCACATCTTTTCGTAACATTAAATCTAAAATATTAAGAGCAGGTATGATTACTCCCTGAGTTCCAGTAAGTGTTTTAGATTTACACACCTCATAGAAACCTTCAATCTTTTGATTTACTCCCCCTATAGGTTGAATCTCTCCATTTTGATTAATAGAGCCAGTGATGGCGATATCTTGTCTTAATGGTAAGTCAGCCAAACTGGAAAGTAAAGCATAAACTTCTGTAGAAGAGGCACTATCTCCTTCTACACCACTATAAGATTGTTCAAAGCAGATACTGGCGCTGACAGTTAAAGGCTTATCTTGAGCATATTTTGCTCTAAGATAACCACTCAAGATGAGTACTCCTTTATTATGGGTTTTACCACTCAAATCAGCTTCTCTTTCAATATTTATTATTCCTGCTCTTCCCATAGAAGTTTTTGCGGTTATACGAGTAGGTTTACCAAAAGAGTATTCACCTAAGTCATATACAGTTAAACCATTAACTTGTCCAGTTACCGCTCCTTGGCAATCAATCATTATAGTTCCATCTTCTATCATTTCCTGAATTTTTTCTTCTACTAATCGAAGCCGTTCAATCTTTTCATTTATAGCTTTATCTACGTATTTCTCATTAACTATAGGGCTATCGTCTTCTTTAGCCCAATAACTAGCTTCTCTTAAGACATCTACTAAATTATTAAACTGAGTGGACATTTTATTTTGTCTGCCAGATAAACGGACAGCATATTCGATAATTGCAGATAGGCCACTTTTATCAAATGGTCTTAATTTTTCTCTTTGACAGATGTTTTGGATAAAACAAGTATATTGATAAATACTATTGTTATCTTTTTTAGTTATGGAGTCAAAGTCAGCTCTAACTTTGAAAATTTTTTTAAAATCTTCATCACCTGAATAAAGAAGGTAATAAAGAAAAGGATCGCCAATCATAATAACTTTGGTATTACATTCTATTGGTTCAGGTTTTAAAGCAGAGGTGGTAAACATATAAAAGGGATCATAGGTTTGAGTTATTATTTTTCTATGTAATAAACTTCTTTTTAATGCCGGCCACACTCCTGGTTCAATTAAGGTATCGTAAGCATTTAATACTAAGAATCCACCGTTAGCCCTTAAAAGTGAGCCTACTTTTATTCTGGTAAAATCTGTTCTCCAGTGTCCAAATTTATCTAAGGTTTTTTCAATGCTGCCAAACAGATTTTTATAAGAAGGGTTAGTTTCGATGATTATTGGCGAGTTCTTTGTTTCAGAATTATCTACAATTACATTTACTTCATATTCTTTAAAGTTGTCTTTTGCAGGACGGATAACCAATCCTGGGATAACCGGGGTTTCTTTTTCTTTCTTTTCCTGGAATTTTTCGATATTATTTAATATATTTTCTTTAATTTCATCTAAGTATAGGTTTATTTTTTTATTTTTGTATTTTTCCTTTAATTCAGATATCAATTCTTCTACCATAGGTGAAACCATTTTATAGTCTAAGGAAAATAATTTTTGGTTTAGATCTTTCTCAATATTACTAATTTCTTTGGATATCTCACTCAATTGAGATGATAATTCATTATATTTCTTTTGAATTATCTTAAAATCTTTTTCAGAGAATTGTTTCAATTCTACCATCGATTCTAATTTATCTAAATTTATTGGTTTACCAGTAATTATAGGTAGAATTTCTGGTTTAGTATAAATTCCCATTTGAATTTGAACTAAGGTAAAATTTTCTTTATTAACTCTTTTTTCAAATTTTTTTACCATCTCTTTTTGTTTATTTTTTAAATCTTCTATAATAGATTTTTTATTAGCTTGATATCTTTTACTTTCAAAGATAAGAGGAATTTTTTTTCTTAAAGAGGAAATCAAATTTTCCATATCTTTTTTAAATATTTTTCCCTGGCCAGCAAGAAGATTTATTGCTCGAGGCATATCCGGATTTTTAAAATTATTAACATAACATTTATCATCAAATTCTACCCCCTCTCTCTTCCTCCCTTCCAATAACATTTTAATTGTAGTGCTTCTTCCAGTTCCTGCTTTACCAGTTACGAATAAATTATACCCTAAATACTCCATTTCTAAACCCAGTTTTATAGCTTTTAAAGCTCGTTCTTGACCTAATATCTTTTTAGAGGGCTTTAAGTCATTGGTAGTTTTAATATTTAATTTGCTAAGGTCGCATTTCCATCTTAATTTTTCTATGGGAATCTCTTCATAATTTACATTTTTTATTTCCAAAAAATATTTCACCTCTTATTTTTTATTTTTTTATTCAAAAATTAAAGTAAATTTGTTTCTTAAATTATAATACTATTTTTTTGAAATAAATTCCTCTTTTTTTTAAAATATTTATAATTAATTTACCGATTATCCAATTTTCCTATTCACCAATTCATAGGACAGGCACCCCCCGTTTTCACGAGGGCAGGCCCGCTTGTCTATGGTTGTAATTTTTAAATCAACAGATATAATTAAAAAGAAGGATTTTTGTTTATTCTACCGAATAAGATAATTATAAAAGATAATTTGCTGATATAAACTTTATTGAGGTAGATAAAAAGTAGAATAGTATTTTTCTTTCTCTTTCTTAACACGATACTTGATACTCGATACTGTATACTATATCAAGATACGAATTTTATTTGAAGAGAGGTGACTTACTGATGAGAATTACTCATAAACTTGCCCAGAATATTGTAGATAAAACTATGAATATTTTAGGGAAAAATATTAATATTATGGATGAAAATGGAGTGATTATTGGTTCGGGAGATAAAAGTCGCTTAAATCAGTTTCATGAAGGAGCAGCCCAAGTAATTAAAGAAGGAAAGAAGTTGGAAATTTATTCTAAAGATATAAATCATTTAGTGGGGGCAAAACCAGGAATTAATCTCCCTATAGAATATAATAACAAAATTATAGGGGTAGTGGGTATTACCGGTGAGCCGAATGAAGTTACACCTTTTGGAGAGGTGATTAAAATGACTGTCGAAATGATGTTACAACAAGAATTTTTATTAAAAGAATTACAATTAGAACAACAGGTGCAAGAGAATTTTGTCCATGATTTAATTTCTGGGAGAATAGGAAATGATTCAGATTTATTTATCACTCGTGGACAGATTGTAGGGTATGATATTCTGATTCCTCGGGTAGCCCTGGTCATGGATATCTACCAGTTTGGAAAGACTGCCCAAAAAAGTTTTCAGACCTTTAGAGGATTGAAAGAGGGGGAGATTTATTTACAAAGGTTAA
>PFIP01000145.1 GCA_002782675.1 Candidatus Infernicultor aquiphilus | reverse complement strand
CTCGATAAAAAAGTTAAACAAAATATGTTTAAAATAAAACATAAAATTTTAGTACTTTCCAATAAAGGGGGAGTAGGAAAAAGTGCAGTAGCCATCAATTTGGCCTGCGCTTTAAGCGGAAAAACCTTTAAAGTAGGGATATTAGATGTTGATCTGCATGGGCCCTCGGTGGCTAAAATGTTAGGTTTTGAAGGTAAAAGATTACAAGGGAACTCGGAAGGAATAATCCCCATGAGCGTTTCTTCTAATTTAGTAGCTATTTCTATGGCATCTTTAATTGAGAATTCTGATTCCCCTCTTATTTGGAGAGGTCCTTTAAAGGCGATAGCTATAAAACAATTTTTAGGTGAAGTAGAATGGGGTAATTTAGATTATCTTATAGTTGATTCTCCTCCTGGAACCGGTGATGAACCATTATCTATTTGTCAGCTTATTCCTGAATTAGAGGGAGGGGTTATTGTTACTACACCCCAAGAAGTAGCTTTATTAGATTCTCGCAAATGTGTAAATTTTTTAAGAAAACTTAAGATACCTATTTTGGGTATTATAGAAAATATGAGTGGATTAAAATGTCCTTATTGTGGTAAGAATATTGATTTGTTTAAATCAGGTGGAGGAGAAAAAGCAGCGAAAGAGTTTAATTTGCCATTTTTAGGTAAAATTCCTATAGATATAAATATGGTAAACTCTACGGATGAGGGCAAACCATATATTTTTCAATATAAGGATTCGGAAACTACACAAGCTTTTAATCAAATAGTAGAATTAATTCTTGCTCAAATGAAATAGCTAATTATTTGACCTGAGTACAACGTATTAATATCAATGGCATAGTAGCATCACGGCGCTATCGTGAGAGGTTTTCGCCGTTGACCACATCAAATTTGAGATTGAAACAAGGAGACAAAAATTATAACACTTCAAAAAGAATATCAAGAAGTGGGGAGAAAATATTCTTGTTCTCTGATGCTGTTTCATATAGAGGTTGTTCTGAAGCATGCGGAATGGAGGTGGTTTTTCGCATATGAAAAATGTAGTTGATGTTAAGGAATTGACAAAACGATTTGGGGAACTCGTTGCCGTTGACCACATTAACTTTGAGGTTAGAAAGAGCGAATTTTTTGGATTTCTCGGTCCTAATGGGGCAGGGAAGACCACAACTATAAGGATACTTACCGGACTTTCCAAACCCACAGAAGGAAGGGTGTCCGTCTTGGGTTTAGACATTAACTCGAGAATAGTGGAAGCAAAGAGGCATATTGGGGTGGTTCCAGAAATTTCTAACCTCTATGATGAGTTCTCTGCTATTGACAACTTGTTATTCATGGCCCAGCTCTATGGTGTTCCCCGTACTCAGCGTAGAAAAAGAGCGGAAGGATTGCTCAAAACCTTCGGACTTTATGAGCGGAAAAATAATCTCTTTCGCACTTTTTCCCGAGGCATGAAACGGGCTTTAACTATTGCTGCGGCCTTGATTCATAACCCTGAAATTCTCTTTTTGGATGAGCCTACCGTCGGGTTAGATGTAGTGGCTGCTCGCTCTTTGCGCAATTTGATTGGTAACCTTCACCAGCAGGGGATAGCTATTTTTCTTACCACTCATTACTTGGAGGAAGCGGACCTTCTGTGTGATCGGGTGGCTATTCTGGTTAAGGGAAGGATTATAAAAATTGATACCCCTAAAGCTTTGAAGGCTGCCGCTGAAGAAGAATCGGTGATCGAGTTCTCCTTTGGAAGAGAGATATCCGAATTGATTGAAGACTTATCAAATAAACTTCCTGAGGTTAAGATAGCGACGGTAGACCATAATAAATTAAGAATTTACGGTGGTGCTCCCACCGAGGTATATGACAGCGTGTTCAGCTTTGCTAAGGGTAAAGGAATAAAGATACAATCGATAAATAGTATTAAACCAACTCTTGAGGATGCCTTTATCAAGATTACGGGTTTGAGCCCAATCGTTATGGCGATAGAAAAAGGAGGAAAGTAAAATGTGGCGCGATAGCTTACGAGGTATCTATTATATTGCCTTAAAAGATATGAGGACATACTATCTCAAGCCTCCCTCGCTTAGTTGGGGGATTGTCTTTCCCCTTGCCTGGATTTTAGCCTTTTACTTAAGAAACCCCCGGGGTTTTGAGGAGTTAGTGCCTGGACTAATTGCGATGACCATTCTATTCAGTACCACCGCTGCGGAGGCGGTAGTTATCAATTTCGAGCTACGGCTTGGTTCTCTGGAAAGATTGCTCTTAGCACCTATTAGCTTACCTGTTGTTCTTCTGGGAAAGGTGTTAGGAGGCACTATTTTCGGACTTATGATGACAACTGTAATCACAATAGTTTCAATAGTTGTCCTCGGACTCCATCCTAACTTTCTTTATCTTATTTTAATCATTATTCCTTCGTTATTGGTCTTTTCATCTCTTGGCTCTCTTTTATGTGTTTTAGTGAAGGAGGTTTTTGAGGCTCAAACCTTGCTTAATTTGCCCCGGTTCATAATGATATTTCTTTGCGGTGTTGTTTACCCAGTTTCTGCTATGCCAACGGCATTGCAATATCTCGCTTATATAATGCCGCTTACCTACACCGTTGATGGACTACGGCACTCCTTTTCTATTGCTTCAAGCACGATGGTTTTTACAGATACTTTAGTGCTTATTGGATTCTTTATTCTTTTCATTGTTCCAGCAATAAAGTTGCTTTACAAGAAGTTTGAATAGAGGTATAACATGGAAAAAGTTGAGCCGTTTGAAAAATATCCGCAAAAGTATGAAGCCTGGTTTGAAAGGAATAAATTTGCTTATGAGGCAGAGCTTCAAGCGATAAGAGCACAATTGCCTGAAAGTGGAAAAGGTATAGAAATTGGTGTAGGGAGTGGTCGATTTGCCGCACCTTTGGGTATTAAATTAGGGGTTGAACCATCGAACAAGATGAGGAAGATCGCAAAACAGAGGGGAATCGACGCTATAGATGGTTTTGCAGAAGCCCTTCCCTTTGATAATTTACAGTTTGACTTTGCATTAATGGTCACCACGATTTGCTTTTTGGATGATCCAGAAACTGCATTCAGGGAAGTATATAGGGTATTAAAAGTCGGTGGATGTTTGATAATTGGATTTATAGATAAGGATAGCCCGGTCGGAAAACTTTATCAAGATCATAAAGAAGATAGCGTATTTTACAAAGTAGCTACTTTCTACTCAGTCAACAAAGTTATTCTTCTCCTGAAGAAAGCGGGTTTTAAAAATTTCAATTTCACTCAAACAGTTTTTCATAATTTAGCTGAGATAAAAACTGTTGAACCATTTAAAGAAGGGTATGGAGAAGGCTCATTCGTCGTGATTAAAGCAACAAAATGAAGGAACTCGGCAACTTCGCACAACAGCGGATAAAAGGCTCACTTCGTTCGCTAAAATTTGCCTGTCGGCAAACTTCTTTTATCCGCAAAGTGTTATGCACCATTTTGGGCTTAGTTATTATAACTTCGGTATTGTTAGGAAAGTATTTGAGCAAGAAAAATTATAAGATTATCGAGGGAAAGTAAATTAATTATAGAAATACTTATTGAAATATTGTGGAAACCGAAGAATTTGTCTTGAACATTCCCTCCGCTTCAAGATTAGAAAAAGTAAATATTGCTGTAGTAAAATTTCCTGCTGAAATAGACGAATTTGAAAAAGCAAAATTTACACCAACACCGGCTTCTCAGATAAAGGCACCTTTAATTGCTGAGTGCAGGTCTCATTTTGAGTGTAAATTATTGAGTATTTATGAAATAACCGATACTCTAGAGTTATTATAGTTGGAGAGGTGATTACTGTTTCAATAGACCGAGAAATTTTTTTGAAAGATTTTGCCAAACAAAAAGGCCAATTAGATCCCTTATTTTATGTTCACGAGGTGGGGCTTATTTCGGATTGGGAAGATATGTAGTTAAAAGATAATAAAATTTATTAGGAGTATGTATATTAAATGAGAACTTATTTAGATTGTATTCCCTGTTTTTATAGGCAAGCTTTAGAAACAGCTAGACTTGCTGGGGCAAATGAGATTGTAATAAAAAAGATTATAGATGAACTTTCTAAGTTAATACCTGATTTCCCCTTAGAGGCGAGTCCTCCAGAGATGGGGAGAACTATTTATGCTTTATTAAGAAAGATAACGGGAGTGAAAGATTCCTTTAAAGAGATTAAGGAAAATAGCAATAAATTTGCTTTAAATCTTTATCCCGAATTAAAACGAAAAATAAACAATTCAGAAGATAGACTTTTAACTGCCGTAAAGTTATCTATTGCTGGTAATGTTATTGACTATGGGGTAAAAAATTCAATAAATGTGGAAGAAGAGATAAATAAAATTTTTAATGAGGATTTTAAAAGCGATAATGATAATAATAAAACTATATTTAGATATCAAGAATTTAAGGAAATTTTATCTAAGGTTAAACATATAATTTATTTAGCTGATAATGCAGGAGAGGTCGTTTTTGATAGATTATTGATAGAGGAATTAACAGAAAAATTAGGGAAGCAGGTTATTTATGTAGTAAGAGATAAACCAGTTATTAATGATGCTTTAATGGAAGATGCTATATTTTGCGGAATAAATAAAGTAGCAAAGGTTATCTCAAGCGGATCAGATGCTCCTGGAACCATATTGAAACATTGCTCTTCAGAATTTATAGAATTATATCAGAACGCAGAATTGATCATTAGTAAAGGTCAAGGAAATTATGAGTCCCTCTCTGAAGAAAATAAACCTATATTTTTTCTATTTAGAGCAAAATGTCCGGTAATAGCTGAGGATGTTGGTTGCAAGATTGGGGATATGGTTTTGGTAGGCAGGTGAAAATAAGTAATAAATATTAATAAAAAAATAGAAGCCACTTATGTATTAGCAATAAAAATATTTGAAGATTTTAAAACTATAGTGGGAAAATTAGGGGAAATATATTTTAGAGAAGGATATTATATTTATGTTGGTTCAGCTAGGGGCTGTTTGGAAACCCGATTAAGA
>PFIP01000118.1 GCA_002782675.1 Candidatus Infernicultor aquiphilus | reverse complement strand
GGATATCTAAATCCCCCCCTGGCAAATGAATTAAGGTTTGCCGATCAGTCTTTTTGTTTAGGATACTTGCCACTAAAGAAGCACAAGCTCCCGTTCCACAGGCCAAAGTTTCTCCTACTCCTCTTTCCCATACTCTGAAGTTTACTTCTTTCCTATTTAAAACTTGGATAAATTCTACATTGGTTTTTTGGGGGAAAAGGGAATGATTTTCAATTTGCGGTCCAATTTCACTTACTGCTATAGATTTTACATCATCAGTAAAGATTATACAATGAGGGTTGCCCATAGAAACACAGGTAATTTTAAAAATCTGCTCAGGATTTACCTTTAATGTTTCATCTATAACTGTAGGAGAATCTTCTCCTATCATAGGTATTTCTCTTCTTCTCAATTTAGGAATACCCATATCTACCTTAATTCCGGAGACTTTTTTATTTACAATTATTAATTCAGGAATTATTATGCCGGCTAAGGTTTCTACTGTAAATTTACTTTTAGTAACTATTTTATTTTCATAAACATATTTAGCAAAACACCTGATGCCATTTCCACACATCTCTGCTTCGCTACCGTCAAAATTAATAATTCTCATTCGTAGATCAGCCTTAGAAGAGGGAAGGATAAGAATTAAACCATCTGCCCCAATTCCAAAGTTGCGGTTACAAAGTCTTTTTGCCAGACAAGAAAGGAATGATGAATCGCCCAATGGTTTACTTAAGCAGTCTATTAAAATAAAATCATTCCCTAATCCCTGCATTTTTATGAAATTTATTTTCATAATGATATTTTCCCCTTGTTTTTTAGTGTTTTTAAACTTAAAGCTTAAAGCGAAAAACCATAATTCAAAATTCTAAACTTTTTAGTATTGTTTGGTGTAGGGGTCGAATTTATTCAACTCGATATTTGAAATAGAGATTGCTTCGTCGCTTCGCTTCTCGCAATGACATTTAGAAATATGCGGGTTTGATAAATCAAACCCCTACAAATTACTCATTACACATTTGTTTGTCTCGTCACGGGCAGACACAAGGTCTGCCCCTACACCCGAATTCTGGCTTCTGACTTCTATCTCAGATATTCAATACATCTTTCATTTCATAAAAACCCGCAGGTTTACCTTCCATAAATTTTATAGCCTGGATGGTGCCATAGGCAAAGGTATCCCGACTATGGGCTTTATGAGTAAGTTCTAATCTTTCTCCTAAGGAAGTGAAGATGACGGTATGTTCTCCGGCAATATCGCCGCCTCTAACAGAATGAATGCCAATCTCTCCTCTTTTCCTTTCTCCAATCATTCCTTCTCTGCCATAGATGGTCACTTGATCTAAATTTACATTTCTTACTTTAGCAATTTCTTGAGCTAATTTTTTAGCTGTGCCACTGGGGGAATCTTTTTTAAAACGGTGATGGGTTTCAATAATTTCTATATCGTAATTATCATCCAAGGCTGCAGCAGTTTCGGTAACCAGTTTGAAGAGTAAATTTACTCCTAAGGACATATTTGGGGAGAGGAGAAATGGGATATTTTTAGCTAATTTATTAATTTTTTTAATTTCTTCCGAGGAGAATCCAGTAGTTCCCATAATCATTGCTTTTTTATATTTAGAGACAGTTTCTAAATGTTGAAGAGATACCTTAGGGTTAGTGAATTCAACTACCTGAGCAGTGTCCTGAATAATTTTTTCTAAATTATCTCCAATAATTATTTCTGTTTTCCCCAGGCCAACGGTTATTCCCCAATCTTTTCCGATATTAGGATGCATAGGGGATTCAATTATCCCTACTAACTTCATATCCTTATTCTGGTAAATTAATTGAGCAACTTTTGAACCCATCTTTCCACCACCGCCGCATACTATCACTTTAATCATAATCTTATCCCTCCAGTAAACCAAATTTAATTAAATCTGCTTTTAATTTTAATAGATTATTTTCACTCATAGGAGACATAGGTAAACGTAAACCACCAGAAGGTAGTCCCATCAATTGAGCACTGGTTTTTACTGGAATAGGGTTAGTTTCGTAAAACATAGCATTACTTAAGGGATAAACTTTAGACAGGAAAATTTCTTTAGCTTCCTGATAATTTCCATTTTCAAATTCTTTGATCATATTAGAAACCTCATAGGGGATGATGTTAGCTACAACTGAAATTACCCCTTTACCTCCAATAGATAAAACCGGGAGTAATAATTTATCATCCCCAGAAAGAAGGGTAATTTTGTCTCCGCATAATTCAACTATCTCAGTCATCTGATCCAAATTTCCACTAGCTTCTTTTACTCCTATTATATTTTTTAATTCAGCTAATTCCGCTAAAGTTTCCGGTAACATATTTACTCCAGTACGAGAGGGGACATTGTAGATTATAATTGGTAGATCCACTTCTTCAGCTATCTTTTTAAAATGTAAATATAGTCCCTTTTGAGTTGGTTTGTTATAAAAAGGTGTGATGATGAGGGCAGCATCTGCTCCTGCTTCTTTAGCGTAAGAAGTTAAGTCTAATGCTTCTTGAGTACAATTTGATCCAGTTCCGGCGATTACCGGGACTCTTCCGGCTACTGCTTTTATAGTCAGTTCAACCACTTTTTTATGTTCCTCATGAGAAAGAGTAGGTGATTCTCCAGTGGTGCCGCAAGGGACAATACCATTGGTTCCATTTTTAATCTGAAATTCTACTAATTCCTCTATTCCTTTTTCATCAACTTTATTATTTTTTGTAAATGGGGTGATCATAGCTACCAAAGATCCTTTAAACATTTTCTATTCCTCCTTTTTTATTTAATTATTAGTTATCACGATCCCTGCTTCTGCTAAAGATTTATTTATTATTTGAAAAGCAAATTCTCGGTCTTTCCAATCTAAAAAAATTAAAATATCGGTTTGAATAGTAGTCATTTCAATTATATTTATATCTTTATTAGCCAGTGGTTGAGTTATTTGTTGGATAATACCAGGTGTTTCTATAAAATCCCGGCTCCTAACAATGATTAAAGCAATATCTTTTTTTAAAGTAACTGACTTTAATCTTTCATCTTCAATTACCACCGGGTGAATTAAATCATAAGATTTTTGGGCATAATTTTGTATCACATAGATTCCAATATGCTTAGTCCCTATAGATACTCCATATAGACTAATAAGATTATCGGAAATAGGAGAGATTATCTTTTTTAATAGTCCTGGAGTATCAAAAATTTCAGATCCCAGAATAGTTAACATAGTAAGTTTTTCTTTAAAAAGAGTTAGCTTACTTTTAAAAGCACCGGTTATCTCTGTTCCTTCTGTCTCTAAATCTCCATTTTGAAAATGGATTATCTTGGCCTTCATTTGGTCAGTTTTATATTTTAAGGCTTGGGGATGTAAAACTTTTGCCCCTCCTTCAGCCAGGATTCCCATCTCTTCCACACTTATTTCTTTTAAAGTTACTGGTTTTTTTATTATTCGAGGATCAGCGCTTAAAACTCCTACCGCATCAGTTACAATTATTACTTCATCTGCTTGTAAAAAATTTCCTAAGGCAAAGGCGGTAATATCACTACCTCCTCGGCCTAAAGTAGTTATACTTCCGTCTTCACAGTTTTTTCCTAAAAAACCACATACTATTGGAATGATTCCTTTTTTAAGTAAGGGCTCAATAATCTTTTGGCATTTTTCTTTACTCTCCGGAGAAAGAATTTTTGCTTGATTGAAGTTTGAATCGGTAATAATGGGAAAATTATCATCAGCAGGATCAAAATATTTCGAAGTAAATCCCATAGATTTAATGGTAGCTGATAAAATCCTTGCACTTATCCGTTCTCCCATCGAGACAAAATCAGCATAATCTCTGTCTTCAATACGATCTTTAACGGAGTTTTTAAGTAAAGAAGTTAAGGTATCGGTAGTATTTCCCATTGCTGAAACCACTGCTACTACTTCATATCCTTTTTTTGCCTGTTGGATTATTGATTGAGCAGCTTTTTTAATTCTTACCGTATCTTGGACGCTGGTTCCGCCAAATTTTACTACTATCCTCATAATTATCACCTTTATATTATTTTTTATTTAAAACCATTCTGGTATAGTATCATTTTTTACTAGATCAGCATAGGTTTCTCTTTGGACCATCAAACCAGATTTACCATTATTTACTAATACTACTGCTGGCCTGGGTAACCCATTATAATTACTCGACATAGAATAATGGTAAGCTCCGGTGGAGAATACCACCAGAAGATCACCCAAAGCAGCTAGGGGAAGTTTTAAATCTTTAATTAGAATATCTCCAGATTCGCAGCAT
>PFIP01000041.1 GCA_002782675.1 Candidatus Infernicultor aquiphilus | reverse complement strand
ATTTCCATCACCTGGGCACAAAGAGGCATGGCTGTATGTAATTCTCGGCTTGTTGCTAGGACATTGTTTAAATCTTTGACATGTAATCCTATTCTGAAGCCCGGGTTAAATCTACCTTGGAACATCCTGGGTCCTTTATCGGTTAGACATTGACTTCCAGCTAGACCACCTTTTATAGCTTCAAAAATTCGTTGGGGATTCACTCCCGCTTTCTTACCTAAGATTAAGGCCTCTGCAACTGCAGCAATATTAATCGCTACTATGGTCTGATTGACTAACTTAGTTATCTGCCCGGCTCCGATATCACCCACTAAGATAGGTTTACCCATAGCTTCTAAAATAGCCTTACACTGCTTAAAAACTTCCTCTTTTCCTCCAACCATAATAGCCAGAGTACCGGACTGTGCTTTTTCTTGTCCTCCACTGACTGGGGCATCAAGCATATCAACACCTTTTTTCTCTAGTTCTTTCGCTACTTTCTGGGATACTAGGGGAGCAATAGAGCTCATATCGATTAAGGTTTGACTCCTTTTTACTCCCTCGATTACTCCATCTTTACCTAATACTGCTTTTTCCACCTCTGGCGAATTAGGTAACATGGTGATGATAATATCACTTTGGGAGGCTACTTCTTTACAAGAAGAAGCACTTTTTGCATTATAGTCTACCATTTCCTCTAAAGCTTTATGGTTTATATCATAAACTACTAAGGGATAACCGGCATCGATTAAATTTTTAGCCATTGGTTTACCCATTATTCCTGTTCCAATAAAACCTAATTTTTTCATCTAATTTGCTCCTTTAGATACTTTTTAATATGATTTATATAATTTTATAAGTATTATTCATTTTTCGGCATCCCTGATTCAATGCTGCTTTAATCAACTGACCAGTTCCATAAGTGGTAGTTATTAATGGATTCCTTTTATTCTCTGGAACTAAAGTTAACCCTGAGGCAGCAGCCATCTCAATAACAGCAGTCTTCTTATCTCCCAAAATACCGGTGTAAAGACTAACTTTACTGATGAAGAAAAAACAGAGAACTCCTGGTGGTCATCTATAACCCTAAAAGTTGCTAGTAAATATTATATGGTTTTTCTTGTTTTCTTAGGGGATTGGTTCTAATTTTATACTTGTATTTTTCCCCCCTAAGATGGCCCTATCATTCGCTCTGGTAACCAGGTAATAATCTGAGGAAATATAGTACATAGTATTAGGGCGATCATTATTATAATAATAAAGGGGATTACTCCTTTTATTATGTCGCTCATAGTGACGCCAAGCTCTGGAGGAGCAGTACCCCGGCAAACAAAGATAGACATCGCCATAGGTGGTGTCATAAAGGCCATTTGTAAGTCGACACAAATCATCATCGCAGCCCATAAAGGATCAAATCCTAATTTTACGAAAATAGGTGAAAAAATGGGGACAACAATAAAGACAATTCCAATCCACTCAATGAACATTCCTAAAACAAAAACAATAAACATTATCATTAAAAAAGCTCCCCACTTTCCACCGGGAACAGCCATAATTAAATTAGTTACTACTTCTCCACAGCCAGCACTCATAAATATACCGACAAAGGCATAACTTAAACCAGCAATCAGAAGAACGAAAGCACTTACTCGAAGCACTTCTATTGCGCTATGTTTGATCAAACTCCAAGTAAATTTTCGATAAACGATGGCCAATATCACAACTGCAAAGCTTCCCATGGCAGCTGCTTCAGTTGGGGGAGCTATACCCGTGTAAATTGTTCCCAGGACTGCTAAAATGATTAATAGGGTCGGAGCTATAGCTTTAAACAGTTTTATCAATTTTTTTATTGAAGATATTTTATGCCTTTCCTCCTCGGGGATAGGTGGTCCTAACTTGGGATTTAGATAACAACGGACGGTTATATAGATATTATATAAAACTGATAGGAGAAGACCAGGAAAGATAGCTCCCATAAACATCTTTCCTACAGATACTCCTGCTTGAGGACCATAAACAACTATCATAATACTAGGAGGAATAAGTATTCCGAGAGTACCAGCAGCAATAACAGATCCCGTAGCTAAGGATTTATCATAACCTCTCTTTATCATTGGTCCTAATGCAATAAGAGTTAACAATGTAACAGAAGCAGTAATTGTCCCTAAACACGCAGCAAGGATAGTCCCCGCAATGACAGTAACCACTGCTAATCCTCCCTTAAATCCACTCAACCATTCATACAAAGCATCGTAAAGTTTCTCAGCTATTCCAGAATGTTGGAGTATAACTCCCATAAAGGTAAAAAGTGGAACGGCAAGATAAGGATAGTTTAATGACAACTCAAAAAGACGAGTATATAATATATGAATCGTGATATTCCCCCCAAACACTAATAAACCAGTTAGGAATGCTACGCTACCTAACACGAAGGCCATGGGGAAACCGGTCATGGCAAAAACAAGTACACCTCCAAACATTATAATGGTAAGTATTTCTGGACTCAATTCAATCAATTGGTTCACCCCTTATAACAAAATATAGATCGCGAATAAAATTAGCTATACCTTGAAGTAATAGGAACAATATCCCTAGAGCAAAAACAGTTCTATACGGGGCGGCAGGAGGATACCAGAAAGTGGAGATCATGGTCTCATTAATTCTCCAAGCTCTTATCGCCCAGGTAATGGAAATTTTCAGTAATGCTCCCATTAATGGAAAAAAGAGAATTATAGAAAAGATAATGTTTGTTAATGCTTTATTCCTTTTAGAAAAATTATTATAAAATACATCTACTCTGGTATGGTAATTATGCAAATAATCATATGGCCATCCCATGACATACATCACCCCACCAGCCATGCACAATGTATCATAAGCCCAGATGGTAGGCGCATTAAAGAAGTGTCTCATAATAGTATCATATGCGCCTACCAGGACAAGGAGCCAGGCAAACCATTTTGCCCAAGATACTGCTAATATACTTATAGAGTCAATACCTCTAAGTAATTTTTTCAAAATTGCCATATAATTTCTAACTCCTTGTTAATTCTTTTTTATTTCTTTGAGTAAACCTCCCAATAGTTGGTCATAGATTCCAGGATCTCGTTATATATTGGATCTTCTTTGGCAGCTTTTTCCACGTAATACTTTTTTGCTACCTCTGAGAGACCAGTTTCTACTTCTGTGGGGAGCCGATAAACTTCGCAACCATAGTTCTTAAATTCATCAATGGCCTTGATAGATTTATAGACCAGATATTCATGCTGCGCCTGTGTCCATTTATCGATCTCATCCTGCACCAGCTGCTTAAGATCATCGGGAAGTTTTTCCCAGGACTTTTTGTTGACAAAGAAACATTGAGGATCACTGGGAGCTCGGCTAGGAGACAGGACGACATATTTAGCAATTTCATTAAAATGCATATCCCAGTTTGAAGCTAAAGTTGAGTATTCAAAGGCATCAATTGTACCTCTTTGCATAGCCTCATAAAGCTCTCCGCCAGGTAAGAATACGACTGAAGCACCCATCTTATTCAAAATCTCTCCACCATCACCGGAAGCACGTATTTTCAGACCTTTAATATCATCCACAGTTCTTATAGCAACTTTGGAGTGGAGAAATACCTCCTCAGGTAGGGGAGACAGTGCTCCTGGGAAGGTCATGACATTATAACCTTCCATCATCTTATTCATCAATTCTGCCCCACCGCTATAGTTAAACCAGGTCCGCAAAGCTTCTCCAGGAAGCCCGCCCGGTCTGGAACTGATAAGACCAGCAGCTTTCCACTTATCCAGGTTGTACATAGGACAGGTATAACACATATCTAAAACTCCATCGTTCACAGCATCAAGTTCTTTAGTTGCCGGTACAACAGAACCACCAACGAATGGTTTAATAATTAAACGGCCACCACTTGCCTTGGTGATGGCGTTACAACATAGGTCATGGTAGATCTGCGATGGATCTGTAGCAGGGCCATGACCTGAGGACTTCCATATAATCGGTTCTGCAGCAGCAGAGTACCCAGCAATTACTAAACCTATAATCGCAATTGCTGTAATTAACAGTACAAGCCATTTTTTTTGTAAAGTAGACATTTTTAACCTCCTTTAATTATTTAATGTTCTTCACAGAATTATATTTGTGGTTTTCCCACACATGAATCTTCAGCAATACACCCCCTTCTAGACAAAGATAGGGTATAAGTTGAGTAGTGTATCTTCGATTTCACCTCCCTTCCCGAATTCAAATATTTAATCCTTCAA
>PFIP01000029.1 GCA_002782675.1 Candidatus Infernicultor aquiphilus | reverse complement strand
TAGAGGGTCGTTATTTAGGTAAAAGTCGTGAAACATAGTAATAAATTTCTGTTTATCTTCTTGAACTTCTTGATAAGAAGGTAAAATTATAAAACCTTCTTGGGGTTGAGGAGAGATATAACATAAACCTCTGATCTTTTTAAAATCTTCACCAGATTCTAATTTTTCGGCCAGCTCCAAAACAGATTTTTCTCCCATACCATAGATTAAAATATCTGCTTTCGAATCAAAGAGTATGGATTTTCTTATTTTATCATCCCAATAATCATAATGGGTTATCCGGCGCAGACTCGCTTCTATTCCACCTAAAACAAGTGGTTTAGTATTTTTAAAATATTTTTTTATCAAATTACAATAAACTATGGTTGCCCGATTAGGTCTTTTAGTATTTTCTCCTCCGGGAGTGAAATCGTCCTTTCTCCTCTTTTTCTTCAAAGCAGTATAATTTGCCACCATCGAGTCTACTGAACCAGCAGTGATTCCCCAAAATATAGCCGGTTCTCCCAGTCTAGTTATATCTATTTCACTATTTAAATCTGGCTGGGCGATAATACCTACTTTGTAGCCTGCCGCAAATAGTACCTTTCCTATAACTGCAGCGCCAATATAGGGGCTATCTAGATAAGTATCCCCGGTTACTATAATTATATCTAATTTTTTCCAGGATAATCTTTTTATCTCTTCTCTGCTAGTGGGTAAAAACATCTATTATCTCCTTGTTAAGTTAAATTAGATAACTCCTCTCTAACCAGGTTACTATCAAACCAGAAATCCATCTTTTTTAACTCACTTCTTAAGTATAAGACAGTAAGAATAGCTGACAAAATATCGGCAGCAGGATAGGCCATCCAAACCCCCATAATTCCTAATCCCCAAACTCTTGGTAAAATAATAACTAATGGAATAAAGAGCAAAACTTGCCTAAGTAAAGATAATACCAAAGAAGGGACTGCCTTTCCCAAAGACTGAAATAGGCCAGCAGCTACTATCTGTATACCGATAAATGGTATCATCGAAACTGCTATCCTAATTACTATAGAACCTTTAGTAATTATTTCCGTATCCGTAGTAAATATACTTATAATCGCAGCCGGGAATAGCTCTACTATCAGCCAGCTAAAAGTGGCCAGGGCAGTAGCGGTAATAAGCGCTAATTTTACCGCTTCTTTTAGCCGATCATATTTTTTCGCTCCATAATTAAAGCCTACTATGGGCTGCATTCCTTGTATTACCCCGAATAAGGGCATAAACATAAACATAGTTATCCGCTGGAGCATGCCAACAATTATCAAGGCTATATCTCCGCCAAAAACCCTCAGAGAGTTATTTACCACGATGGCTACTACACTCCCACTAATCTGTCTGGAAAAAGCAGCAGATCCTATGGCAAATATTTCTTTTATAATATTTATCTTAGGTTTTAGATGGTGTAATTTTATTTTTAATGAACTTTTACCACTATATAAATAGATTAATATATAGAGAAAAGAAATAAATTGAGAAATAATAGTTGCCAGGGCAGCGCCTTTAACCCCTAATTTAAAGATAAATATAAATATGGGGTCTAAGATTATATTCAATATTGCACCGATGAGCATGCTGGCCATAGCTACTTTAGCATTACCTTCGGCTCTGATTAAATTATTAGAAGACATAGCAAAGGAAAAGAAAATACTACCCCAAAGTATTATCTTGATGTAATCTTTAGCATAAGGCAAGATAGTTTCTGTTGAACCGAAAATTCTTAACATTGGTTCGGTAAAGATAAGACCAAGGGCAGAAATTATGGCACTCAAGATAATTACACAAAGAAAGGAATTGCCGGCAACATAATCTGCTCTTTCTATATTCTTTTCCCCTAAACTCCTGGATATGGCAGAGGCTGCACCAATTCCTATCATCATGGCAAAAGCCATAATTATCATTTGAATAGGAAAGGCTACGGTTAATCCCCCAATAGCAATAGCTCCTACGCCTCTTCCCACAAAGATGGTATCAACCAGATTGTATAAGGCATTTACCAACATGCCAACAGTTGCCGGTAAAGATAAATTTAGTAAAAGTTTACTTATTTTTTGTTCTCCCAGTCTAGTGCTTATCTGTTTCATAAAATTATCTCCTAGTATGATTTTTTATTTTAGGTTTATTTTATATAGGGTGTTCGCCATTAGAGAGTACGCTATTAAGAGTTTCCAGACCTTTAATTATATCTTTTATTTCCTGTTCGGAAAGCCTTTTAAGTAAATTACTAAAATGCTCTTCTGCTCTCTTATGAAAGTCTTTACAAAATTTCTGACTTCCCTCGGTCAAGGCGATTTTTACTACTCGTCGGTCATCTTGGTTGCGCTCACGTCTAATGATATTTTTCTGTTCAAGTCTATCCAGGATTCCTGAGACGGTGCTATCAGACAACCCTATCTTATCACTTAGTACGCTTACCTTTAATTCTCCATTTTTAGTTAAAGTTGATACTACCGAAAGTTGAGGGAAGGTAAGTCCTGAATCCTGCATAAAATCATGAAACCTATGCCTCATAGATTTATTGAGGTTTCTAATCAGGTTAATAATTTTAGAACTGCTTTCAAATTCGGACATTATCATTTCCCTCCTTATTCCTAATATACTTTGGATAAATATATTTCTTATACAAATATTTAGAATGAAAAACATTATAATATAAAAATATAATCTCGTCAATAGGCGAAATAGGATCAGGTAAAAAAATTACAAATGGTAGCTAATATTCCTTGACCACCTTAATAAAGTTAAATAAGCAGCAAAAATTGTAGTTAATAATTGTAAGAAGGGAGATATAAATATCATTAAAATTAACCATCCTATAAAGCTTAATTTCGGATCATAAAGGATTAGTGGAATTCCAAAATTCTTAAAGTCAGCACTTGGATTAAAGAGCATGAAGAGCATGGAAATAGTATTCCCCCATATAATACTCATTATAAAAAAAGTAAAAAATGAAGTGATAATGGCATAAACGAAAATTTTCCTAAAAATAATATTCATATTTTCTGGGTTAATAGTTATTCTTTTTGCGATATACCATCCCATAGGAAACCCGAACAAAATGCAAAAGATAGGAACTCCCATCCCCATGGCAATGCAGAATAAATCAAGGACAATAAAAATTACTAAAACAATTTTTCTATTTATTTTAAAAATTTTACTCATAGTTCTCCTTCCTGAATAAAATTAAGGTTCTCAAATTTTTCCAAATGCATGAAAATTTAAAAATAATGGGGACAGTCTTCTTTTGTCCTCCCGCATTTAGTGCCAGACAAAAAGTAAAGCCTGTCCCCATTATTTTCTAAAACCCTTGTAAATAAAGGTTCCTATGTCATTCCTGCACCCACTTTCGTGAGTGTAAACTCCAGCAGTAATTCAAGTATTTCTTTGCACTAAAAGACCGAGTCCTTCTGTCGTATGAATATAATTATTTATAAGAAAATGTGGGATTAGATTATCATACCCCTTAAAAAAAGTTTGAAAAAGTTACCGAATTATTGAGCTAGGACATCTATCCCCGTAACAAACCATTGAGGCAGCTCTATATCTTAAACACACCAACTATTCCTACGAAATATTAGACTACTATTGTATTACTTTTTCCTTAACACTAATTACAAATTCTGGAGAAAGTGTAGCTATAAGTTCTTTTTTTTGATTATAAAAATCTAAGAAAAATGTAATATTTCCTGGGTTTTCAAATTTGAAAGCACTATGGACAAATGCGATATTTATTTTTTTTAAAGTTTTAATTCTCGGTTGGGGTAAAACACTATCAACTAATACTGTTTCTTTTTCATTGTATTTCATCCGTATTTTAAATTTAAATACTTCCTCATCGTCTTCAGTTTTTACTTTTGCATATATCCCAATTCTTAATAATTTTGGCCACGTATTTTGATTATCCGGAGTTACTTGGAACTCAATAGAATCATCATAAATACCCATCAGAGAGTGTTTGTTCCCTAATTCGTTTCTAATATCATCACAAATAATAAAATCCAATAATTTCATTTCTAATCTCCTCTATTCTGTGTTTGTTATAAGCGTGACTTCGTTATATATTTTTTCTTGGTTATTCATATCCTTTTTCTCATAATACTTATAGAAAAGCGCAGATCCGGATGTTGCTACTATACCACCAGCCTCAACGAAATCTTCCTTGCAAAAATCTATTTCAGGCAGCAATTTTTGTATTGCCGCATTTATATGTATTTTCTGAGATTCATTATAATCATATTTATTTTCTGCTACTTCTAACAACCATGGGAACAGTTTAATAAATCGCATTAAAGCAATG
>PFIP01000158.1 GCA_002782675.1 Candidatus Infernicultor aquiphilus | reverse complement strand
GCTATTACAATTGGTATATCAGCTATTTGCTGACCAATAAGCATGGGAACCCAGGTCATTAAGTTATTATAGGTAGGGGCACGAGCTTTCCAGACCTCAGGTAATTCTGATTCATTTAATTTTACATAATGGAAAACTTCACCTCGAGGTGCTTCATGTCTACCAATTCCTTCATCTTTTGCTTTTTTTAATTGATTAAGTAATTTAACTAATTTTTTCTCCGCAATAATTTCACCTGAAGGCATATTATCTAAACACTGTTCAATAATCTGTATCGATTGTACTAATTCTAATAATCGGACCACTATTCGATCGTAGACATCACCATTTATTTTACCGGTTAATACATCTGGAGTAATAGCTTTTACTTCTAAATCTGCATAAGCAGCATAGGGTTGATCCTGGCGTACATCCTTTTTTATCCCCGATGCCCGTGCAGTAGGACCTACCGCACATAACCTTAGAGTATCTTCTTTAGTTAATATACCTATATTTTTTGTTCTTAAGGCAATAGTGGGATCGTTTAGAAATATATCTTCTATCTTTCCATAATTATCCTTATAATAATCTAAAGTCTTTCGTATTCGAGGTATTTGCTCTTTACTAATATCTCTTCTTACTCCCCCAATCATAAATATTCCATAATTGATTCTATTCCCGGTTAAATATTCTAAAAGATCTAAAACTTCTTCTCTCGCCCTCCAGGAAAAATATAAAACAGAATCAAAACCCAATTCATGAGCGGCAACCCCAGCCCATAAAATATGAGAATGGATTCTTTCTAACTCGGCAATAATTACTCTAATATATTGAGCTCTCTCGGGAACTTCAATTCCAGCGGCATTCTCCACTGCCTGACAAAAGGCAAAAGGATGAGAAGCAGAACAGATGCCGCATATTCTTTCAGCTAAATAGATAATTTGTATGGGATTTCTTTGCATACCCATAAATTCTATTCCCCGATGATTATCTCCGGGGGCTAAATTTACCTTTTCTATGCGCTCTCCATATATTTCAAAATTAAAAGTCATCGGTTCTTTTAGAGAACAATGAACCGGACCTATGGGGATAGAATAAGTCTCTTTACTCAATTTTCTTCACCTCTTCTTTTTTAACTATATTATTACCTACATAATTTCCATTCTTACTTAAAGGATATATTCCTTTTTCATCTCTTCTAAATGGATAGATATCTTTTAAAAAATCTTGTGGTAAAAATAAATTGGGTAAATCAGGTAAACCTTCAAATATAATCCCCATCATTTCTTTCATTTCTCTTTCTGTAACTTGAGCTCCTGGAATTAAATCGGTAATTGTTGGTATCCTTAGATCTTTCTTAGATAAATGAATAACTAAATCTATTGATATTTCTTTAAATCTCTCTCCATAGTAAATAGAAAAATGATATATCAATTCAACTTTTTCGCCTACATCATTTCCTGAAATAATAGCTAAATGTGGAAAATGTAATGTAAATAAGAGTTTTACTGCATCTTTAAGATCTTCTGAATTTATTTGTAGTCGTATTATATTATAACTATTCTTTTTTAAGCCAGCTGTTTTTGTTTCTATCCTATGATCAATGATTTTATTATTAAATTTTTCTTTAAATAATTCTACAATTTCATCAGGCTTCCTATATTCCATTCTATTATCTCCTTTCCCTTTTTAGTCGTTAGTGAATAGTCGTTAGTAGGACAGGCGTCCCCCGTTTTCACGAGGACAGGCTCGCCTGTCTATTAGTCAATAGTTTTTAGTTATTAGTTGACAGTTATCAGTATACATCTAAAAACTTAAAGCTTTTAATGTAGGGGTCGAATTTATTCGACCCGAGTATTCTGGTAATTTTTTCAACGGGCTCGATTCATCGAGCCCCTACTACCTCTACGCTAAACGCTATACGCTACCCACTATTTTACTGGAGCAGCTTTCATTCCCTCTCTTAATTTTTCTAACTTAATCCAGGCCTGTAAAACTCCATTTATTATTGCTTCCGGTCGAGCAGGACAACCAGGGACATAAATATCAACAGGAATAATCTTATCTACTGGACCCAATAAATTATAAGAATTATAAAAAACTCCTCCGCTGGTGCCACAAGTTCCGACCACTATCACTACTTTAGGTTCAGGAGTCTGTTCATAGACACGTTTTACTCTATCTGCCATCTTATGAGTTACCGGTCCTGTTACTAACAGGACATCAGCATGTTTCGGGCTACCGACTAATTTTATTCCAAATCTTTCTAAATCATATCGAGGAGTCAATCCGGCTACAATTTCAATATCACAGCCATTGCAAGAACCTGTATTTAGGTGAAAAACCCATAAAGATCTTTCTAAATATTTATTTAATTTCACTTTATCTTCTCACTCCTACTATAATTAATATTACTACGGTTATTATCACCATCCAACCAGAATAATCATTTATATCACCAGTATGCATTTTAACTAAAGGATTATAGTAACCTTTTAATGCTTCTGTAAACCCCCAATAAATATGACTCGCACTGATATGAGAGCCTTCTTTGCTTAGTTCAGGGTTGCCTGAAATAAAAGGTTTGTCTTGCTCGGTATTCTTTTTATAACTTTTTTCTCCTTTATTTCTTATATAATAAACTAGACTACCAATTACTAAAACTAATATTACCCAAACCACAGCACTCCAAAAACCACTACCCGTTTCCAGCAATCCTAACATTTATTACATACCTCCTAACACTGTGCTGGTATACTTAAATTGCTCTATTAAAGACATTACCGCTGGATGGACTAAATTTTTTACTATTAGATCTGGAAATAATCCAAAAAATATTATAATAAAAGATAAAACAGCCATAGCAAATACCATGCTGCGCGGTACTTCTTTAACCTCTATAAATTGAGGTAATTTTGGGCCTAAAAACGCACTATGAAATACTTTAACAAATGATGCTAAAGTTAAGATACTAACTACCATTGCTATTATGGAAAGCAAAGGATTAAATTTATACACCGATTCATAAATTAAAAGTTTGGAGGCAAAACCATTAAAGGGTGGAAGCCCGGCAATAGCTGCTGCTCCAATAATAAAAAATATGGTAGTATATTTCATATAGTGAGCTAATCCGCCCATCTTATTAAGATCTCTAGTCCCTGTCCTAAAGAATAATGCACCGGCAGTTAAAAACAGTAAACCCTTATACATAGCATGATTCATAATATGAAATATTCCACCCTCCATAGCGGTAATTCCATATCGTTGTAAAGCAGTAGGATTGGCCAATACCGCTAATCCCACTCCTACTCCGAGAAGCATATATCCGGTCTGAGAAATAGCGTGATAAGCCATTAATCTTTTTATGTCTTTCTGAATTATGGCCATAGTAACACCTATAAACATGGATAAAAGACCAAATATAATAATTATCCACCCTACCGCTAAGGTATTTAAAGTAATATTATACAAAGAAAAAACTACTCTAAATATGGCATATAGACTGGCTTGACTGGCAGCAACTAATATCATAGTAATAGGTGCTGGTGCTTCTGAATAAGCATCGGGAGTCCACATATGCATAGGTACTGCTCCTGCTTTCATAGCCAGCACCGATACTAAAATCCCTAAAGCAATTTTGTCTAATTGAGAATATTTTATAACACTGGCTATAGCTGCAATATTAAGAACATCGTACTCTCCGTAAAAAATACCAATAGCAAATAAGACCATAAGAGCAGCAATTGAACTAACTACCATATATTTAAAACCAGCTTCTACTGGTTCTCCTAAATCAGTCCCTCTATAACAAATTAAGGAAACTGAAGCCATAGAAGCAATTTCTAAAAATACAAAGAAGTTAAATAGATCTCCGGTAAACTCCATACCAAACATACTTACGGTTAAAAGTAATAATAAAGAATAATAACTATCCAATCCATCTTTTTTATCTATAAAAGCTAAAGAATATATTGCTCCCAGGAAGGAAACCAGGGCAGTAATTAAACCCATAAATATACCCATAGCATCTACCTGGAACATAATTCTAATGGGAAATTTTAAACTAGAAGGCAAAGTTAATAAAGGTGATTTTGCCCCAAAGACATAAATCTGCGGACCTACTGATAATATTTTTACTGCTAATATAATAGTTAAAATTAAACTTAGACCTAAGACAAGGGTGGCAAAAATTCCGGTAGCTTTTTTATTTATTTTTCCTATAATTGGTATTAAAAAAGCAGCTAATAAAGGTAGAGCTAGAATCAGAATTGGAGTATGGTTCAATAGATTCATCCTCTCAACCTCCTTACTTCATTTACCTCTATGCTGCCGTAATGTTTATAAATCATCATAGCCATAGA
>PFIP01000003.1:303-4374 GCA_002782675.1 Candidatus Infernicultor aquiphilus | reverse complement strand
GTAAATAAGCGGGTCGGATAAATCCGACCCCTACCTTACCATTCCCCGATCAGGTCGAGGACAGATTTGTTTACTTTTTGGGGGACAATCATATGGTATATTTTATTTAAAATAAGCAGTAGCGGGAGCTGGTTAAAAGGAAAGGAATAGGAGAAGATGAAGGCTTTAGTAAAATATGGAAAAGGACAAAATGATATTGAATTAAGAGATATTCCGGAACCGATCCCTCAGGAAAATGAAGTAAAAGTCAAAGTAGAGGCGACGGGAATTTGCGGGACTGATCTCTATGGTTATTCAGCTGTAAAACCTCCGGTGGTATTGGGACATGAAACTGCGGGAATCGTGGTAAAGGTCGGGAAAGGAGTGAAAGATATAAGAGTAGGAGATAAAGTCACTACTGAAACTACAGCTTATATTTGCGGTCAGTGCAAATTTTGCCAAAGTAAAAATTATAATTTATGTATTCACCGTAAAGGATTAGGCTCTGCTGTTAATGGAGCTTTCGCTGAATATTTTGTAATAAGAAAAGAAAGTATCCACCTAATTCCTCCTCATATTAATTTTATATCCGCTTCCCTTTTTGAGCCTTTATCCTGTGCCACTCATGCCGTTATGGAGCAGGCGAACTTATTAAAAGGAGAAACTACTTTAATATTAGGACCCGGACCTTTTGGATTGTTAATCGCTCAGGTAGCTCAAGTGATAGGAGCAAGAGTAATAATGGTAGGAATTAAGGGAGACGAGAAGAGACTTGCTCTAGCAAAAAATTTAGGGATTAGTTTAGTTTTTAATATAGAAAAGAAGGATTTAGAAGATTATCTGTCGAATATAATTACAGAAAATGGTATCGACGTAATATTTGAATGTTCTGGCTCTATAGCAGCAGTAAAATATGGATTAAAAATAATCAGGAAAGGGGGTAGATTTATTCAAGCAGGAATTGTTCACCAACCAATTAAACTTAGATTTGATAAAATATTATTTGATAAAGAGTTAACCATTATTGGTTCTCGTACTCAGAAGCCTTCATCCTGGGATAAAGCAATAAATTTAGTAAATAAGGGTGAGGTAAATTTAGGGAAATTGGTTAGTGATGTGCTACCGTTAAGCAATTGGAAAGAAGGTTATAAAAGAGCGAAAGAAAAAAATTCTATTAAAGTAGTCCTTCAACCGGATAAGTAATATTAAAAAAATTCAAGTTAATCAGCTAACTAAGTAACTGGCTAACGAATCAAGATACAAAATAATTAAAAGGGAGAAGAAAAATGATAAAGCTTAATCTTAAAAAGGGTTTAAAAGGTGCAGCCCAAACAATAGTAAATGAAGAAAATTCAGCAGAAAGATTTGCTAATCCCAGGTTACCAGCATTCGCTACCCCTATGTTAGTTTCTTTAATGGATATAGCTGCCATAAATGCGGTGGAAAAATATCTTCCAGAAGGTTATATTTCAGTTGGAACTAAAATATCGATTACTCATTTAGCCCCTACTCCATTAGGTATGTCGGTTACAGCTGAAGCGACTCTAACAGATGTTTACAAGAATAAATTAACCTTTGAGGTTAAAGCTTATGATGAAATAGAGAAGATAGGAGAAGGCTTAATAGAAAGATATATAATAGATTTAGATAATTTTACTAAAAAGATGCTATCAACGAAAGGGAAAAAACAAGAGGGTGAGTTTTAATTGAATAGAAAAGTTTTACTGGTAATTGATATGCTAAACGATTTTATTAAAGAAGATGGAAAATTATATATAGGTGATAGTGGAGGAAAAATTATTTTACCTATTCAAAAGGAAATAGAGAACTTCAGGAAAGAAAAAGATCTTATATTCTATATATGTGACTACCATCGACCAGATGATAAAGAGTTTAATCTTTTCCCTCCCCACTGTATCTCCGGAACAAAGGGAGCAGAAATAATCAAGGAGTTAGTGCCCTTTAAAAATGATTTTATAATTTATAAAAGAAGATTTAGTGGATTTTTTCAGACTGATTTAGATATTTCTTTAAGAGAAGAAGAGATTTTAGAATTAGAATTAGTAGGAGTATGCACCAATATCTGTGTTTTATATACTGCTGCGAGTGCCAGGATGTTAAATTATAAGGTTACAGTTTTGAAAGATGCGGTGGCTTCGTTTGATGAGCAAGCCCATAATTTTGCTTTAAAGCAAATGAAAGATATCCTTGGTGTGGAAATTAGATGATATGTTCTATTTGTCATTCCCACGAAAGTGGAAACTAAAAGCTTAATTGATCTGGATTGGAGTTAAAAGTAGTGGCAAAAGAAAAATTAAAAGTAGGATTGGCTTTAGGAGGAGGTGGGGCTCGAGGTCTTGCTCATATTGGGGTATTAAAGGTTTTAAAAAGAGAAAATATTCCTATTGATTTAATTGTGGGCACTTCTATGGGAGCTATTATAGGGGCAGCTTATGCCTTAAAAAAAGACATCTCTACTCTAGAAAAAATTGCTGAGAAATATTCTAAAATTGGTGAATTTAATATAAACTTATCTTTCAGCGAAAAAGAAAAGGAAGATAAGCCTTATTTTATTAAAAAAATGTCTGATTTTTTGAAAAAAGGTTATATTCTTAATCTTGAACTCAGAAGAAAGTACCTTAACGATGGAGAAGGGTTAAAGAAAATTATCAATGATTTAGTAGGTGATAAAGTTTTTGCCGATACTAAAATCCCTTTTGCTGCAGTAGCCGCTGATTTGATCAAGGGAGAAAAGGTAATTTTAAACCAGGGGAAATTGTTTAATGCTCTTTTAGCGAGTGCTTCTATACCAGGAATATTTCCTCCTATAATATTAGAGGGGAAAATTTTAGTTGATGGTGGAATAGTTGATGTAGTGCCAATAGAAGCGGCACGGTCATTAGGGGCAAATTTTATTATTGCAGTTAATGTGAGCCCAACACTTAAAAAGAGGTTTGAATTTAGTAATGCGGTAGAGATTCTATTTCGGTCTGATTCTATTACCTCTAACGAATTAATAAAATTACAATTATCTTTTGCTGACTTAGTGATTACTCCTAAAGTAGAACGTTTTCATTGGTCTAACTTTTCTAAACCTGAAAAATGTATTCGAGAAGGAGAAATTGCTGCTCAAAATGTTCTTTCTGAATTAAAGAAAAAATTAAAGAGGGTAACACCTAGTTGGTGGAAAAGATTATTTTACTAAAGTTTCTTTTCCTTTTTCAGGTCAGTTTCAGATTCGAGGTTTTTCGGTAGTTCTTTTTTCCCTTGTTCTTCTTTTTTTATGGGGCTAGCTTCTCTTTTCTTTTCTGATTTGTAATTATTATTATTGTGATGATGGTCGGTACAATAAAATCCACTACCTTTTAAGATAAAATTACCATTTTTGCTTATTAATCTATAAACTTCGCCTCCACATTTTTTACAATTTTTAATTGGATTTTCAGTTATAGATTGGAATTTTTCAAAAGTATTTCCACATTCTTTACATTTATACTCATAGGTTGGCATAATTAATTTTCTCCTCTAAAATTTCTAACTTTATATTTTATATCAGTTTACACTTTTGTCAAGATTTTCTTTAACATTTTTCTTTCGCTATTTTTTTAATTAGTAAAAAAAAAGAAAAGATTGTGGATGAGGGGTAGAAAAATTAATAAAAATGTTTTATTATAAAAGAGGGTTTTTTAATAAAATAAATTATAAAGGAGAAAAAATATGAGCAAGAGATTAACAATTTTTAGTGTGACCCTACTTTTAATGTTTATTTTTTTATTTAATGTTGCCTATGGGAATCCTTTATTAGAGGTAATTCCTGAAAAAGTGATTGCGATTTTAGAACTAAAAGATGCAGAATTAATAGAAAGTCTGTCTGAATTAGATTTAACAGGTTTTTTACCTAAAGGGAAAGAGGAGAGCGGAATACAAGATTATAAAATGACCAGAGAAGAAATAAAAGAAGAATTGGGATTTGATGTCTTGGACCCATTATTTTTAGAAAACATCTTTTCTGGAGGCGCAGTTCTCTCTTGTTTAGGGGTTTCTATAGGGGGAGTCCCTGAAGTATTACTTGCTCTATCTCCTTCTGATAGT
>PFIP01000003.1:0-248 GCA_002782675.1 Candidatus Infernicultor aquiphilus | reverse complement strand
AAGTATCAAATTATAAAGGTATTGATATAGTAAATATAATTCTTCCTGAAGAGGTAGATTTAGAATCCATAAAGTCTATTTCTTACGCTTTTTTGGGGGATGCCTTAGTGATTGGAGGGAATTTGTCACCGGTTAAAAAAGCTATAGAAGTGTTTCAGGGAGAGAGTAATTCCCTTCTTGAAAATTCAGAGTATGAAGAACAAAAAGTTGAGACTGGTAAAAAAGTAGAATCTTCAAGTTTCTTTTTC
>PFIP01000019.1 GCA_002782675.1 Candidatus Infernicultor aquiphilus | reverse complement strand
AAGCCTTAATCAAGCAAAGGGTAGGTCTACCCAAAACCAGAAGAAATTTTTTCCCTAAAGAAAACTACCCCCAAAGTATTGACACAGACACGCACAAAAAAAATTTGACAATAGTAAAATTTTAATGTATCATAATTTCCAAATATTAAAAAAGAATATTTTAACGAGGAAAGTAAGTTATTTCTTAGTCAAAAAGAGAGAGATACAACTGGTGAAAGTATCTTAAAAAGAATAACTAAAAATAGAGCCTCAATAATAATAGGATAGTTACCTTTAAAAACTTCTAATGAGTGGGGTAAATAATTTATCCAATCCCAGGTGGTACCGCGAGATTTCATCTCGTCCTTTTATGATAGTGAAAATTGTCAAAGGGGCGGGATTTTTTATTTTAAGAGGGAGATTATTATTTAGTCAACACCGGTGTGGCACCACGGGAAATTTTATCAATCTCGTCCCTTATGATAATCGATAAAGAGATTATCAGGGGCGGGATTTTTTATAAATAAAAAGTGGGTTTGATGTGTATCAAAATAAGCAAGCTGTTAAACTTATATTAGAAGATGGTTCTGTTTTTCAAGGCTATGCCTTTGGAAGTAAAAGAGAGGTATCAGGAGAAGTAGTATTCAATACGGGAATGATCGGTTATCCGGAAAGTTTAACCGACCCTTCTTATCGTGGACAAATATTAATTTTTACTTACCCTTTAATAGGAAATTATGGAGTTCCAGGTTACGAAAAAAAAGATGGTCTATTGAAATATTTTGAATCAGATAAAATACAAGTTCAAGGATTAGTGGTGACAAATTGCTCAGAAAATTATTCCCATTGGAATGCAAAGAAATCTTTAGCTCAGTGGATGAAGGAATATGATATTCCAGGAATATACGGAATAGATACTAGAGAACTCACCAAAAAGATTAGAAAAAAAGGAACTATGTTGGGAAAGATTGTTTACGATAAAGAGAAGATTGAATTTGAAGATTCAAACCAAAGAAATTTGGCATCAGAAGTTAGTGTAAAAAAGCCAATAATATATAAAAAGGGCAAGAGAAGAGTGTTGGTTGTGGATTGCGGGGTAAAGAATAATATTATTAGATCATTTCTAAAGAGAAATATTACTGTTATTAGGGTACCCTGGAATTATAATTTTTTAGAAGAAAAGGTAGATGGCATCATATTATCTAATGGTCCAGGAGATCCAAAAAAATGTAGGGAGACGATAGAGTTGGTTAAAAAAGCTTTCTTAAAGAATATTCCTATTCTGGGGATCTGTCTTGGTTCTCAAATTTTAGGGCTTGCTGCTGGAGCAAATACCTATAAATTAAAATATGGTCATAGAAGTCAAAATCAACCTTGTATGGAGGTAGGAACTAATCGCTGCTATATCACTTCTCAAAACCATAGTTATGCTATTGATTCAGATACGCTGCCTAAGGATTGGAGAGAGTGGTTTTATAATAATAATGATAAGACCAATGAAGGTATAATTCATATTTCTAAGCCATTTTTTGGAGTACAATTTCATCCTGAATCCTCTCCCGGACCGGATGATGCAGAGTTTATCTTTGATATATTTTTGAGGGCAATCAGATGATGATGAAAAAAAGAAAGTTTAAAAAAGTATTAATTTTAGGTTCAGGTGCAATAAAGATTGGAGAAGCCGGCGAATTTGATTATTCTGGAAGCCAGGCGATAAAGGCCTTAAAAGAAGAGGAAGTTAAAACAATCTTGGTTAATCCAAATATTGCTACTGTTCAAACTTCTGAATATTTGGCTAATAAAATATATTTTCTTCCTGTTGATGCTTACTTTGTAGAGAAAATAATTGAAAAAGAAAGACCCGAAGGAATATTATTGGGATTTGGAGGTCAAACTGCCTTAAATGTAGGAGTTGAATTATTTACCAGGGATATATTTAAAAAATATAAAGTAGAGGTATTAGGGACTTCTGTGGAGGCAATTCAAAACACAGAGGACAGAGAATTATTCAAAAAAAAATTACAAGAAATAGATCTTAAAACCCCTTTAAGTAGTTCAGTGGCCAATGTAGAAGAAGCATTAAAGGCGGCAGAACAAATAGGTTATCCAATTATGTGTAGAATAGCCTATGCCCTGGGTGGCTTAGGTTCTGGCATAGCACATAGCAGGGAACAATTAGAAAAGATTGCGGAAAAAGCATTTTCTTTTACTAAACAAATTTTAATTGAGAAATGTCTTTATGGTTGGAAAGAAATAGAATATGAAGTTGTCCGAGATGGTTATAATAATTGCATAACCGTTTGTTCTATGGAAAATGTGGACCCTATGGGGATTCATACCGGTGAAAGTATAGTAATTGCACCGGTACAAACTTTAACTGCTGCTGAAAATTTTAAATTGAGATCTATTGCCATAAAATTAATAAGACATTTAGGTATTATTGGTGAGTGTAATGTGCAATTTGCTCTTAATCCAAAATCTCAAAATTATAGGATAATTGAGGTTAATGCCAGGTTAAGCCGTAGTTCTGCTTTAGCTTCTAAAGCTACTGGTTATCCTCTTGCCTTTATTGCGGCAAAATTAGCCTTAGGTTATAGCTTAACTGAATTAGATAATATTATTACCAGGGAAACTTCAGCTTGTTTTGAACCAGCTTTGGATTATATTGTGCTTAAATATCCGAGATGGGATTTACAAAAATTTAAAAAAGTCAGTTCGAATATAAATACTGAGATGAAATCTGTTGGGGAGATAATGGCTATTGGCAGGAGTTATGAAGAGGTGCTTCAAAAAGCAATTCGAATGTTAGATATAGGGATAGATGGTCTGGTTGGTAATAATCTTAAATTTAAAGATTTGAACACAGAACTCAAAGAACCAACAGATAAAAGAATGTTTGCTATCGTGGAAGCAATAAAAAGAGGATATTCTATAGAAAAAATTTATCAGCTTTCTAAGGTTGACCCCTGGTTTTTATATAAAATGAGAAATATTGTAGAAATTGAAAGAAAGTTGCAACAATATCAAATAAAAGAATTGCCAGAAAATTTACTAAAAGAAGCAAAGCAAAAAGGGTTTTCTGATATTCAAATAGCAATGCTTACTCAAACTGATGAATTGGCAGTGAGAGAAAAGAGGAAAAAATTAGGCATTGTACCTTACGTAAAACAGATAGATACCCTGGCTGCAGAGTATCCCGCAAAGACTAATTATTTGTATTTAACTTATAATGGTTGCAAGGATGATTTTAATTTTAAAGATAAAAAACAAGTTATTGTTTTAGGTGGAGGGGCATATAAGATTGGTTCTTCGGTAGAATTTGACTGGTGCTGTGTTAATTCAGTAAAAACCTTAAAAGATTTAAAGTATAACGCTATAATGGTAAATTATAATCCGGAGACAGTCAGTACTGATTATGATATCTGTGATAAACTATATTTTGATGAACTTACCTTTGAAAGGGTATGGGATATATACGAAAAAGAAAATCCTTTAGGAATAATAATATCAATGGGAGGTCAAATACCCAATAATTTAGCCCTAAAATTTCATAAAATGGGGGTTAAAATATTGGGGACTAATCCTGTAAATATAGATATTGCTGAAGATCGGCATAAGTTTTCTCAATTGCTGGATAATCTTAATATAGATCAACCAATATGGGAAGAACTAACCAGCTTAGAAGAGGCAGAAAAATTCGCTAACCGAGTTGGTTACCCAGTTATGATTAGATCAAGTTATATCCTTAGTGGTGCTGCAATGAGTATTGCTTTAAATAAAAGGGAGCTAAAAAAGTATTTGAAAAAGGCTTCAGATATCAGTCCGGAACGTCCGGTAGTAATCAGTAAATTTATAGTTAAAGCTAAAGAAATAGAGATAGATGCTGTAGCTAATAAAGGAGAAGTATATTGTTACGCTATTTCTGAACATATTGAAAATGCAGGGGTTCATTCGGGAGATGCCACAATAGTATTGCCTCCTCAGAGAACTTATTTAGAAACAATGAGAAAGATTAAAATAATTACCCAAAAAATTGCAAAATCTTTAAGCATTAATGGCCCCTTTAACTTGCAATTTATCGCCAAAGACAATGAGATTAAGGTAATTGAATGTAATTTAAGAGCTTCCAGGAGTTTTCCATTTGTTTCTAAAGTATTAAAAATAAATTTTATTGATTTAGCTACTAAAATTATTATGGGTAAAAATATGCCTAAAATAAATATTTCGCCTTTTGATTTAGATTATGTAGGAGTGAAGGCTCCGCAATTTTCCTTTACTAGATTAAAGGGTTCAGACCCAGTTTTAGGAGTAGAAATGGTTTCTACCGGAGAGGTTGCTTGTTTGGGTGATGATTTTAATGAAGCATTTTTAAAAAGTCTTATTTCGGTGGGTTTTAAGATGCCTAAAAAAACAGTTTTGTTATCTACTGGCCCCATAGATAGTAAGGCAGAGTTTTTAGAAAGCTCTAAAATTCTTGAAAAAATGGGGTTTAAGCTTTACGCTACCAAAGGAACTGCTGACTTTATGAGAGCTAACAACATTAAAGCGAAAGTTCTTTATTGGCCTTTAGAAAATAAAAAACCAAATACACTTAATTATATTGCTGATAAAAAAATTGATCTGGTGATAAATATACCTAAAAATGCTCAAAAGGAAGAATTAGATAATGATTATTTCATCCGGAGAAAAGCAGTCGATTTTAATATTCCTTTGATAACTAATATAAAACTTGCTAAAAGATTGGTAGAAGCGTTGAATAATGCCGAGCTTAAAGACTTAAAAGTTAAAAGTTGGGATGAATATAATTGATTTTTTAAGTCGTTAAATCTTTATAGGACTTATAAGAGAAATTTTAAATTTTTATTATTAAGTTAAATTTTATTTAAATATTTTATTTGACATTTAAAATTAATTGTTGTAAGCTATGTTTCAAATAGAAAAGTAAAACTTGAAGGAAAAGTAGGCGAACTAAAACTGCTAAATAAGGCCAATGATTGTGGTGAATTGGTAGCGAAAGTTTGTCGAAAATCTCACCTTTAAATACCTATAGGTACAGGTAAAATATTAAGTAACCTGTAACGTCTTAAAAACGTTATCTTTTATTAACCAACTGAGTATAAAGATAAAAAATGAAATATATTTGTATTTCTTATCTTTATTAAAGTAGGGTGGTACCACGAATAACTTTCGTCCCTATTTTAGTCTTTTCTTTATAGACTAAATTAAGGATGAAAGTTTTTCATTTTTTGGGAGTATGCCTAGGGTTCCGTCTAATCAATTGAGGTTAGAGTCTGGACCAAGTGGCGTAAGATACTATTACTAATGAGTAATAGTGTTACACCGTGGGTATAAAAGACCCCAGCGGATAGGTCCCTTTTGTTTAATTAACAGAATGGATTTATTGGCTGGGGTCTTTTTATATCTAAAAATAAAATATTAAAAGTAGGTGAATAATTATGCAAAGTGAGGTAATAAAAAAAGGTTTGGCCAGGGCTCCGCATCGTTCCTTGCTCAAAGCATTAGGGATAACCGATGAAGAGATGAAAAGGCCTTTTGTTGGTGTTGCTCAAGCAGCCAACGAAGTTATTCCAGGTCACCTTCATTTAAAAGAGATTGCTCGAGCAGTTAAAGATGGTATAAGAATGGCCGGCGGAGTTCCCTTTGAATTTTCTACCATAGGGGTATGTGATGGATTGGCTATGAATCATGAGGGCATGAAATATTCTCTACCCAGTAGAGAATTAATCGCTGATTCTATTGAAATTATGGCTAAAGCCCATGCCTTTGATGCCTTAGTGCTTGTCCCTAATTGCGATAAAATAGTTCCGGGAATGATTATGGGTGCTCTTAGAGTTAATCTGCCTACTATTGTAGTGAGTGGCGGGCCTATGTTAGCTGGATTTTATCAGGGGAAGACTATCGCCCTGAGTAATGTCTTTGAAGCAGTAGGAAAGTTCCAAACCGGTTCTATAAGTGAGCAAGAATTAAAAGAAGTAGAGGATTGCGCCTGTCCGGGGGTAGGTTCCTGCGCCGGCCTGTATACTGCTAATTCTATGAATATTTGGGCGGAAGCAGTGGGTATAGCTCTACCCGGTAATGGAACCATTCCAGCTGTTGATGCCCGCAGAATAAGATTAGCTAAACATACAGGAATGAAAATTATGGAATTATTCAAAAAAGAGGTTAAATTTTTAGATATTATTACTAAAAAGGCTATAGAGAATGCTATTACAGTTGAAATGGCTTTGGGGGGTTCCTCTAATACAATGCTTCATACTCTGGCTATAGCCTTTGAAGCAGGTATTCCTTTTAATCTAGATGATATTAACCAGATAAGAGAACAAGTTCCTCAATTGTGCAGCCTTTCTCCTGCCGGAGAGTACCATATTCAAGATTTAGATAGAGCGGGAGGTATTTCGTCCCTAATTAAAGAGCTGAATAGAAAGAAGGTAATTAATTTAGAAGAGATTACCGTAACCGGTAAAACGGTTAGTGAGAATATTAAAAGTGCTCAAATATTGAATAACCAGGTAATAAGAAATATAGAAAATGCCTATAATCCAAAAGGCGGTATTGTATTTTTAAAGGGTAATTTAGCTCCCCAAGGTGCAGTAGTAAAAAGTTCAGCGGTTCATCCGGATATGTTAAAACATGAGGGCTCAGCAAGAGTATTTAATTCAGAAGAAGAGAGTACTAAAGCAATTTTAGGAGGTAAGATTAAAAAAGGAGATGTAATAGTAATCCGCTATGAAGGGCCTAAAGGTGGACCGGGGATGAGAGAAATGTTAACTCCTACCTCAGCAATTGCTGGAATGGGATTAGACCGCGAGGTAGCTTTGATTACCGATGGACGTTTTTCTGGAGCTACCCGAGGAGCGTCTATTGGACATGTCTCTCCTGAGGCAGCGGTAGGAGGTCCTATAGCTATTGTTGAAGAAGGGGATATGATTGAAATCGATATACCAGAAAAGAAATTAAATGTGAAGTTGGACGAAAATGAAATTAAAGAAAGATTAAAGAGATTAAAGCTGCCTGAGCCTAAGGTAAAATCAGGCTGCTTAAAATACTATGCCAATTTTGTAGGTTCTGCCGATAAAGGAGCAGTAAGGAGATGAGTTATATGAAATTAACCGGGGCACAAATAGTAGTAGAATGTTTAAAAAAGGAAGGGGTAAAGGTAATATTCGGTATTCCCGGTGGGGCAATAATGCCTCTATATGATATCCTTTATAGTGAAACCTCTATAAAACACATACTTACTAAACATGAACAGGGAGCAGCTCATGCTGCCGATGGATATGCCCGGGCTACTGGTAATGTAGGGGTCTGTATAGCTACTTCTGGACCGGGAGCTACTAATTTAGTAACTGGTCTAGCTAATGCCTACTTGGATTCTATCCCCTTAGTAGTCTTTACTGGCCAAGTTTCAACTAATTTAATCGGGACCGATGCTTTTCAGGAAGTAGATATCAATGGCATTACTTTACCTATCACTAAAAATAATTATGTGGTAAGAGAGGTAAGAGATTTAGCTAGAATTATACAGGAAGCTTTTTATATTGCCCGTACCGGAAGACCTGGTCCGGTATTAATAGATTTGCCTAAGGATATCCAATTAGCGCAAACTGAATTTAAATACCCTGAAAAGGTTAGCCTGAATGGGTATAAGCCAACTTTTAGTGGACATATTCAACAGATTAAAATAGCAGCACAAGAAATAAACAAGGCAAAGAAACCAGTTATTTATGCCGGAGGAGGAGTAATTTCCTCTAATGCCTCTTCAGAATTGAGAGATTTAGCTTTCCAAGCGAATATTCCGGTGACTACAACCTTAATGGGATTAGGCACTTTCCCTGAGACTCATTCCCTCTCTTTGGGAATGTTAGGTATGCATGGTACAGCTTATGCGAATTATGCTATTAGTGCTGCGGATCTAATTATTGCTTTAGGAGTAAGATTTGATGACCGGGTTACTGGAAAATTGTCCAAGTTTGGTTCACAAGCTAAAATAATTCATATCGATATTGATCCGGCTGAAATTGGGAAAAATGTCTTAGTCGATATTCCCATTGTTGGTGACCTTAAAAAGGTGTTAAAAAAAATAAATGAGATGATTGAAAAAAAAGAAAATACAGAATGGTTAGAAATAATAAAGGATTGGAAAAGAAAATATCCTTTGAAGTATGAAAATAACCAGGAGTTAAAGCCGCAATATATTATAGAGGAAGTGTATAAAATTTCCGAGGGCAAAGCAGTAATAGTTACTGATGTGGGTCAACATCAGATGTGGGCTGCCCAGTATTATCAATATACTATACCTCGAACTTTTATCTCTTCTGGAGGTTTAGGGACAATGGGATACGGTTTTCCAGCTGCTATTGGGGCAAAGTTAGGTTGTCCTGAAAAAAGAGTAATTTGTATTTCGGGAGACGGTAGCTTTCAAATGAACCAACAAGAAATAGCCACTGCGGTCAATAATAATCTGGCTATTACCGTGATTATTATGAACAATGGTTATTTGGGGATGGTAAGACAGTGGCAGGAACTATTTTTTAATAAAAGGTATTCCTCAACTACCTTAACTGGGAATCCAGATTTTGTAAAATTAATTGAAGCCTATGGAGGAACCGGGATAAGAGTAAATAAAAAACAAGAGTTGTCCCCTGCTTTAGAAAAAGCTCTTTCTTTAAATAAATTTGTTTTAATTGATTGTATTATTCCTGGGGAAGAAAATGTATTCCCTATGGTTAGCCCAGGTTCACCCCTAGACCAAATGATAGGAGTTGATTAATGATGAGACATACTATTGCAGTTTTAGTTAAAGATCACCCCGGGGTTTTAGCCCGAGTAGCAGGCCTATTTACCCGACGTGGCTTTAATATTGAAAGTTTAGCTGTCGGTCATACGGAAGAAAATAATATTTCCAGAATGACCATTGTCGTGGAAGGGGATGAACGGGCTTTAGAGCAAATAACCAAACAGCTGAATAAATTGATTGATGTGATTAGGGTTAGAGATATTTTTCCATCAAACTCAGTGGAAAGAGAGTTGGCTTTAATTAAAGTAAATACTAATTCCTTAGCCAATCGTTCGGAGATAATACAAATGGTAGATATTTTTAGAGCTAAGATAATTGATGTAAATAGCCAAATGATGACTATTGAAACAACGGGTACCGAGGATAAAGTTAATGCTTTAATAGAGTTACTGAAACCTTTCGGATTAAAGGAAGTGGTTAGGACTGGTAAAATTGCCTTATTTAGAGGGAGTAAGAGTGTCTCTACATTTAAGAAACAAGAGGAATAAATATTTTATCAAAATAGAAAAAATAAGTCGATTAAGAATAAGAACAAAATTGGTGAATTGGTGAATTGGTGAATTGTAGTATGTAAACCTAATCTATTTTAAAAATTAAATAAAAAATCTAAAATAAAAAAAGGAGATAAAAAAATGGCTAAAATTTATTATGAACAAGATGTGAAAAAAGAATATTTGAAAGGGAAAACCGTAGCTGTAATTGGTTATGGAAGCCAGGGCCGAGGACAAGCCCAAAATTTACATGATGCTGGAATTAAGGTAATAGTGGGTTTGCGAGAAGGTAGCAAATCATTTGACTTAGTAAAAAAAGATGGATTAAAAGCAATGAATATTTTTGAGGCAACCAAAATAGCCGATATTATTCAAATATTAATTCCTGATGAAGTTCAAGCAAAAGTCTATTATCAGGAGGGGATTGATAAGAATTTACAGGAAGGAAATGTTTTGATGTTTTCTCATGGATTTAACATCCATTTCGGACAAATTACTCCCCCTCCCAATATTGATGTAATTATGGTTGCACCTAAAGGTCCTGGTACTTTGGTAAGAGAGATGTATGTTCAGGGTAAAGGCGTTCCTAATTTGATAGCGATATATCAGGATTATTCCGGGAAGGCTAGAGAAATTGGGTTAGCCTATTCCCAAGCTATTGGAGGGACTAGAGCAGGGACGATCGAGACCACCTTTAAAGAAGAGACTGAAACTGATTTATTTGGAGAGCAAGTAATTCTTTGCGGAGGAGTTACTTCTTTAATCCAGGCTTCTTTTGATGTTTTAGTTGAGGAAGGTTACCAGCCAGAGATTGCTTATTTTGAATGTCTAAATGAGTTGAAATTAATAGTTGATTTAATCTATAAAGGTGGAATTACTTATATGCGAGATTGTGTCAGTAATACTGCTGAATATGGAGATTTGAAAATTGGTAAGAGAATTGTAACTGAAGAAACTAAAAAAGAAATGAAAAAAATATTAACTGAAATTCAGAATGGAGAGTTTGCTAAAGATTGGCTTATTGAGAATCAAGTAGGTAGACCTTACTTTAAAGCAATGCGCAATAAAGAAGCTAATTTTCTTATTGAAAAAGTAGGGAAAAAACTGCGCAGTATGATGCCCTGGATAAAAGACTAATATCGTATTGCGTATAGTTAGGAAAGAAGAAGTCAGAAGACAGAATAAGATAGTATATAGTAAAGAGGAATAGCGCATAACGGGTAAAATTGGTCAATTGGTGAATTGGTAAATTGGAGAATTGGTGAATTGGTAAATTGGAGAATTGGTGAATTGGTAAATTGGAGAATTGGTGAATTGGTGAATTGGTCAATTGGCTAATTGGTGAATTAGTGAATTAATAAGCGAGGTGAGAAATTTGCAAAGTAGGATTGCATTTCAGGGAGAAAGAGGGGCTTTTAGTGAGATGGCCGCTATTAAATATTTTGGTTCTTCTATAGATCCGGTGCTTTGCAGAACCTTTAAAGAAGTATTTCAAAGAGTAAATAGCCAAGAAGCTGAGTATGGTATTTTACCTATAGAAAATTCCCAGACTGGAGGCATTAATGAAGTTCATGATCTTTTATTACATCAAGAATTATTTGCGGTAGGAGAGGTAAAGTTAAAGGTTGAACATTGTTTAATAACCAAAAAACAGATTAATTTTAAATTAATTAAAAAGGTTTATTCTCATCCTCAAGCACTGGCTCAATGTGAAGGTTTTTTGTCTAAAAATTTAGCTCATTGTCAGATTATCCCAGTGTATGATACAGCCGGAAGTGTTAAGATAATTAAAGAATTAAAAGGAAATAATGTTTCAGCCATTGCCAGTAATTGGGCCGCAGAACTTTATGGTTTAAAAGTTTTAAGTTCCGGGATTCAGGATAATAAATATAATTATACTCGTTTTTTAGTTTTATCTCCTGAGATATTTTCAGATCCTAAAAATAATAAGACTTCTATTATTTTTGCAGTAATAAGTAAGCCAGGGGCTCTATATAAATGTCTTAAAGAGTTTGCCCTAAGAAATATTAATTTAAATCGATTAGAATCACGACCGAGCAAGCAAAAACCCTGGGAGTATGTCTTTTATACTGATTTTGAAAAAGGACTATTCGAAGAGAGTGCCCAAGAAGTCCTAAAGGCTTTAAAAGAACATACTACTTTTATTAAGATAATTGGGACTTATTATTCTAAAATAGAGTAAGGTTTTTTTTCGGCTAACCATTGAAAAGGAGAGGAGACAGATTAATGGAAAATAAAGTAATAATCTTTGATACTACACTACGAGATGGAGAACAATGTCCTGGTGCATCACTTAATACTTATGAAAAGTTAGAAGTGGCTAAGCAATTAGAGAAGCTTAATGTAGACATAATGGAAGCTGGTTTTCCTATTGCTTCACCAGGGGATTTTGAAGGGGTAAAGCTGATCGCTCAAACCATTAAAGGTTGTACCATTGCTGGTTTGGCTCGAGCAGTAAAGAAAGATATTGAACAAGTCTGGGAAGCAGTAAAATATTCTGAAAGACCCAGAATTCACACCTTTATTGCCACTTCATCTATTCATATGCAATATAAACTACAACTTTCTCCAGAGCAAGTCTTAGAGCAGGCAGTTGAGGCAGTAAAATATGCCCGTAAGCTCTGCTCGGAAGTGGAATTTTCTGCAGAAGATGCTAGTAGGAGTGATAAAGAATTTTTATACCGGATTTTTGAAGAGGTAATTAAGGCTGGTGCTACCATAATAAATGTGCCGGATACAGTAGGATATGCCCAACCAGAGGAATTTGGCAGATTAATAAAGGATATCAGAAAGAATGTTCCTAATATTGAAAAGGCAGTCATTAGTGTTCATTGTCATAATGACCTGGGATTAGCAGTGGCTAATTCTTTAGAGGCTATAAGAAGCGGAGCTACTCAGGTAGAATGTACGGTGAATGGAATTGGAGAAAGAGCAGGTAATGCCTCTTTGGAGGAGATTGTTATGGCTCTTCAAACCAGGAAGGATATTTATAACAAATGGACCCAGATTAATTCCACTCAAATATGTCCTAGCAGTAAATTAGTGAGTAAATTGACCAGTTTTGTTATTCAGCCTAATAAAGCGGTGGTAGGGAAAAATGCCTTTGCCCATGAAGCAGGTATCCATCAAGCTGGAATATTAAAAGAGCGTACTACCTATGAAATTATGACCCCTCAATCAGTAGGTTTAGAAAGTAATAGTCTAGTTCTGGGGAAACATTCAGGGAGGAATGCCCTTAAAAAGAGATTAGAAGAGATGGGGCATACTTTAGATCAGGAAAAGTTAAATGAGGTCTTTGAAAAGTTTAAGGAGTTAGCAGATAAAAAGAAAGAGATTTTTATTGAAGATTTGGAGGCTATTGTATCTGAAGAAATAATAGCTAAAATTCCAGAAACCTTTAAACTAGAATATTTTCATCTTAATACGGGTAATCGTACTTTGCCTACAGCAACAGTTAGGTTATTATTTAATAATGAACCTTTGGAAGATGCAGCTTGTGGAGATGGTCCAGTAGATGCTTCTTTTAAGGCTATAGATCGAATAACCAAATTAAAAATCAAGTTGACCGATTATAATGTGCGAGCTTTAACCGGTGGAAAGGATGCTCAAGGAGAAGCGAGTGTAAAGATAAGTGATGAGAAAGGAAATATCTTTACCGGCCGAAGTATAAGTACCGATACTTTAGAAGCCAGCATAAGGGCTTATCTTAAAGCAGTAAATAGATTGATATTTCATTTGTCCTTAGCCACAAATTAATAGGAAGTGATTAAAGATGAACAAAAAGATAGAAATAATGGATACTACTTTACGAGATGGAGAACAGATGAAGGATGTAAGTTACATCCCTCAAGAAAAATTAGCCATTGCTAAAATTTTACTGGGAGATGTAAAAGTAGACAGAATTGAAATTGCCAGTGCTAAAGTAAGCAAAGGAGAGGAACACTCTGTAGAAGAGATAATTAATTGGGCTAAAAAAAACAACCATCTAGAGCAGGTAGAAATTTTAGGGTTTGTAGATAAAACAGAATCGGTCGATTGGATTTATAATCTTGGTGGAAGGGTAATGAATATTCTTGCTAAAGGGTCAATAAATCATTTAACCAATCAACTAAGGAAAACCAAAGAAGAGCATATTAAAGATATAAAAGAGACTATTGCGTATGCTGATAAAAAAGGGATTGTCTGTAATATATATATTGAAGATTGGTCTAATGGCATGATTTTTTCTCGAGATTATGTCTACTATCTTTTAGATCATCTTCGAGGAGAACCGATAAAACGATTTATGTTGCCCGATACGCTTGGTATTCTTTATTTTAAACGCGTTTACGAATTTATTAAAGATATTTTAGAAAAATATCCTGATCTTCATTTTGATTTTCATGCCCATAATGATTATGGTCTAGCTACGGTAAATACTTTAGTAGCGATAGAAGCCGGAATAAAGGGAGTGCATTGCACCGTTAATGGTATGGGTGAACGGGCAGGAAATGCTTCTTTAGAAGAAGTAGTGGTTGGAATTCACGATTTTTTTGATTTTAAAACTGGAATTAACGAAAAATATTTATACCATCTTAGTAAAACAGTAGAAATATTTTCTGGGCATCGATTAGCTTCTAATAAACCTATATCTGGTTTAAATGTTTTTACTCAAACTGCTGGAATTCATGCCGATGGAGATAGAAAAGGAAATCTTTATGCTAGTGCTCTTTTACCCGAAAGGTTTGGACGCAAGAGACAATATTCTTTGGGTAAATTAAGCGGAAAATCTAATTTAGAATATAACTTGGAAAAAATTGGTATTCAGCTTACTAAAGAACAAAAAAAACGGGTATTGGAGAGGGTGATTGAGCTGGGTGATAAAAAGGAAGCTATTACCGCAGAAGAATTACCCTATATTATTTCAGATGTTTTAAAAACACCTCATGAAAAAAGTTTTAAATTGAAATTATGTAATATAGTCACTTGTAGTGGGTTAAAACCTACTGCGGTAGTACAATTATTATACCGGGATGGAATAGCGGACAAAGAGTTGCTATTAGAAGAAAGTGCTCAGGGAGATGGCGGATATGATGCATTTATGAATGCTATTAGGAAAATAGCCAAAAAAATAAATTATTCGCTACCCACCCTTTTAGATTATGTGGTTATTATTCCTCCCGGTGGAAAAACAGATGCCTTAGTACAGTGTACTATTACCTGGAGTAATCAATATAACAAAACCTTTGTAACTAAAGGGGTCAATCCCGATCAGGTTTTGGCTGCTGTAGAAGCAACCGAAAAGATGTTAAATGTAATTGCTTTTCAGAAAAAAGAACAGTTAACACAATAAATAAGATTAATTATTTTGGGTATATCGTAGGTAAATAGTTAATTCCTGGTTAGCTGGTTAAAAAAATGCAAGAGAGAGAAAGAAGTAGGGGCAGATCTCGTGTCTGCCCGTAATGTGTAATGTGTTGTAGGGGCACGATGCATCGTGCCCCTACACCTGAATACTAGTTTTTTTCACGTGATGCTCGAACGATATACTAACGACTAATTTACAGGAAGGTTATTTTATGGCGATACAAAAAACTTATGAAGAAATTAATACTAAGATTAAAAGTGGTAAAGCAGTAATAGTCACAGCAGAAGAAATTATTTCTATCGTTGAGGAGAAGGGTATAGAAAAGGCAACCGAAGAGATAGATGTGGTTACTACCGGTACTTTTGGACCCATGTGCTCTTCAGGGGCAATCATTAACTTTGGACATAGTGATCCTCCTATTCGGATGCAAAAAATTTGGTTAAACGAGGTGGAAGCTTATGGCGGATTAGCAGCAGTTGATACCTATATTGGTGCCACTCAGCTCTCTGAAAGTAAAGGGATGGAATACGGAGGTGCTCATGTGATTGAAGATTTAATTTCCGGGAAAAAGATTCGATTAAGGGCTATATCCCAGGGAACAGATTGCTATCCTCGACGGGAAATAGAGACTTATATAACTAAAGAAAGTATAAATCAAGCAATTTTGTTTAATCCCCGAAATGGTTATCAAAACTATAATGTAGCAGTAAATACTTCTGCTCGGAAGATATACACTTATATGGGGGTCTTGCTCCCCAATCTAGGAAATGCGACTTACTCTACTAGCGGTCAATTGAGCCCTTTGCTTAATGACCCTGAATTTATAACCATTGGCCTGGGCACTCGTATATTTTTAGGTGGAGCACAAGGTTATATAGTTTGGGAAGGAACGCAATTTTATCCTCAAATACTAAAAGATGAAGGAGGTAAAACCATCTATAAAGGAGGAACTTTAGCAGTAATGGGAGATTTAAAAGAAATGAGCACCGATTATATTCGGGCAGCAATTTTTAAAGGCTATGGGGTGAGTTTGGTAGTAGGTATAGGAATTCCTATCCCCATTTTAAATAGTGAAGTAATGAAATTTGTAGCCATAAAAGATGAAGATATCTACACTCAGATAATTGACTATAGTTTTCCTCATCGAGAGAGACCTTCTTTGGGATGGGTAAATTATAAGCAATTAAGAGAGGGGAATATTACTATTCGGGGGGGGAATGTTCCTACCTCTTCACTTTCCAGTTATGCCAAAGCTCGGGAAATTGCTCAAAAATTAAAAGAAGAAATATTAAAGGGAAATTTTTTACTGCAGAAACCTATCCAAAAATTTCCTAAAGAGAGTGAATTTAAACCCTTATTAGAGATTCATTAAAAGCAATACTTTATACGAAAAAAGTTTTGAGTTTTGAACTAACGACTAACAACTATTCACTAACAACTAATTTATAATTAAAAGGATATTTAAATGATAAAAAAGAAAGTAATCTTAAATTTTTCTCCCGAAAATGTGGAGAGACCGGTTACCTATCAGCTGATAAAAAAATATGATTTATGGGTAAATATTTTGCAGGCAAAATTCGAACCTAAATTAGGCGGAAAATTACTTTTAGAACTTAAAGGAAGTGAAAATCAAATAGAAGAAGGGTTGAGCTTTGTTAGGCAGATAGGTGTAGGGGTTATGCTTTTAGAACAAGAAGTCTTATGGGATGAAAAAAAATGTATTGATTGTGGGGCATGTATCTCTATTTGTCCAACCGGAGTATTATCTTTAGACCAAGTGACTTATAAATTAAAATTTGACTATGAAAAATGTATAGTTTGCGGCAATTGTGTAGAGGCCTGTCCTTTACAGGCCATTAAAGTTACTTTTTAGAAAGGTTTAAAGTAAGTGAGTAGAAAAGCAATGATTTTTCCTGAGGTGAATAAAATAGAATATCTAGAAAGGAATTACCGCGATTTAATTAAGGGAAAAGATTTGGTCTCTTTTCAAATAAAGGAAGCAGAAAGTGATCTATATATAAGGGCAAGTCAAGAATTAACTTCTTATGCTCGGCAGGCGCTTTTACGCTTTAGAGGACAAATAAAGGATTATATTTATAGTCACCCATTATTTGAAAGTACGCTTTTGCCTTATCCCCGAGAAGATGACATGCCTGAAATAATTGATGCTATGATTCAGGCTGCAATTTGGTGCGGAGTTGGACCTATGGCAGCGGTAGCTGGGGCAATAGCTGAATTTGTGGGGAAGGAACTTTTGAATTATTCTTCCGAAGTAATTGTAGAAAATGGGGGAGATATCTTTATTAAGAGTAACCAGGAGAGAAAAGTAAGTATCTTCGCTGGAGAGTCTCCTCTGAGTCAGAAAATTATTTTAAAGATAGAAACACCAAAAAATTATGTAGGAGTTTGCACCTCATCTGGGACGGTTGGCCCTTCTTTAAGCTTTGGGAAAGCAGATGCGGTTACCGTAATTTCTGATTCTGTTTTACTTGCTGATGTCGCTGCTACAGCAATAGGTAATGTGGTAAAAACTAAAGAAGATATAGGACAAGGTTTAATTTATGCCCAAAAAATAAAGAGTATAAAGGGTGTAATAATAATAAAAGAGGATAAAATGGGCCTCTGGGGAGATGTAAATTTTATGGTGATAAAGTAGAAAAAAATTATAAACAAACCATTTGGGTAAATTGGTGGATTGGTGGATTGACAAATTGGCAAATTGGTAAATTGGCAAATTGGTTAATTTAAAAATTAAATATTTTTTATGAGCAGGAGGGATATAAAATGCTTATTAATAAGAAAGTTGCTATAATTGGAGTGGGAAAGATGGGAGAAATTCTGCTTGATAGTATGATTAAAAATAACTTGGTAAAGAGAGAAAATTTAAGTGGAAGTACTGCCCGAGAAGAACATGCAGAAGAAATAAATAAAAAATATCAGGTCAGGACTTATCTTGATAATAAAAAGATGGTTTTACAAAAAGATGTAATTATTTTAGCTCTCAAGCCCCAGATGATAAAGAAAGTAATTTTTGAAATCAAAGAAGTGGTTACAGAAAAACAATTAATAATATCTATTGCTGCAGCTACCAGTACTCAATTTATAGAGGATTGTTTAGGAAAGAATATTCCGGTAATCAGGGCTATGCCCAATACCCCTGCTTTAATTAATGAAGGTATGACGGTTCTTTGTCCGGGAAGATATGCTGATAAAAATCATATTCAAATGTCTATGCATATCTTTGGAGCAGTAGGACTAGTGGAGGTTATTTACCAGGAAGGATTAATGGATGTAGTTACAGCTTTATCCGGCAGCGGTCCGGCTTATACTTATATAATTATCGAGTCCCTAACTGAGGGAGGAGTAAGAATGGGCTTGCCTCGAGAATTAGCTCGAAGATTAACTGCCCAAACCTTGTTAGGGGCAGCAAAGATGGTATTGAAAACAGGGATGCATCCAGCTTTATTAAAAGATGCAGTGACTACTCCGGCTGGAGTTACGGTAGATGGATTGATGGAATTAGAAGATGGTGGGATTAGAGTAACCCTTATTAAAGCGGTTAGTAAGGCTACAGAAAAATCTAAAGAAATTTCTCAGTAGAAGGGTATTAATTTAGAGAGGGAGATAATTTATGGTGGAGTTAAAGGAACTACAAGAAGCCCTATTTCTAGGGGATATTTCTAAAGTAAAGGAGATTATCCAGAAAGCTTTACAGGAAAATATAGATCCTAAGGAAATTTTAGAACAGGGCTTAATTAAAGGGATGGAGATTGTGGGAATAAAATTCAAGAACAATGATATTTTTCTTCCTGAAGTGTTATTAGCTTCTCAAGCCATGTATGGAGGTATGGAATTGTTACAGCCCATATTAATTAAAAGTGGAGTAAAGGCGGTAGGTAAGGTAATAATTGGTACTACCAAAGGTGATTTGCACGATATTGGTAAGAACCTGGTAGCTATGATGTTAAAAGGGGGAGGATTTGAAGTGGTAGATTTAGGGATAGATGTTTCACCCGAAAAATTTTTAAAAGCCACTCAAGAATATCAACCAGATATAGTGGGGATATCTGCTTTATTAACTACTACTATGATGGGGATGAAAGAAGTAATAACTATTTTAAAGAAAAAAGGCTTAAAAGATAAAGTAAAGGTAATGATTGGGGGAGCTCCTATTACTCAGGAATTTGCAGATGAAATTGGGGCAGATGGATATGCCCCAGATGTTGCCTCGGCAGTGGAAAAGGCTAAGAAGTTTTTAAAGGAATTAAGGAGATAATAAAAATTGCTTATTATTGGAGAAAAGATAAATTCCAGCCGAAAAAATATTCAAGAAATGGTGGAAAGAAAGAATAAAGAGTTTATTCAAGAGTTAGCTCGAAAACAGGTTGAAGGTGGAGCCCAGATGCTGGATATAAATATTGGGACCATTAGAAAGAACGAACCAGAAGATATGAAATGGCTGGTAAAGACAGTTCAAGAGGCAGTGAATGTTCCTTTATGTATTGATAGCCCTAACTATATGGCTATAAAAGCAGGGTTAGAAGTTTATGATTGGAGTAAAGGGAAAGCCTTGATTAATTCAGTGACTGCAGAGAGAAAAAAACTGGAATTAATTTTACCCCTGGTTAAAAAATATCAGTGTTCAGTAGTTGCCCTTACTATGGATGAACAGGGAATCCCTCAGAACTCTAAAAAAAGATGTAAAATTGCTGATGAATTAATTAAAAAGTTTACCAGCGAAGGAATTCTTACCGAAGATATATATATCGATCCTTTGACTTTACCAGTTAGTGCTAATATTCAAAATTCTGATATTGTTCTGCAGACTTTAAGGAAAATTAAGAATTCTTATCCTGAAGTTAAAACCATTATAGGATTAAGCAATATTTCCTATGGGTTACCGGAAAGAAGTTTAATTAATCAAAGTTTCCTGGTTTTGGCTATGGCATATGGTCTTAATGCCACAATTCTGGATTCTACTAATAAAAATTTAATGGCTTTAATTAAAGCAACTGACCTTTTGTTGGGTAAAGATGAATTTTGCAAACAATATCTTATGGCCTTTCGAGAAGGAAGATTTTAATTTTAATTAATGGGGAGTAAAAAAGGGAGGAGTAACGATAATGAATTTAAGAGAGAAACTGGCCGCAAAAAAATTTGTAGTAACAGTGGAATTAGATCCCCCGAAAACTTTAAATTTAGATAAAATATTAAGAGAGATAAATAGTGCCAATTTCAGAAAAGTAGTAGATGCGGTAAATGTTACCGATTGCCCTCTGGCTAAATTAAGGATGAGCCCTATCGCCCTTTCACATATTATTCAGGAAAAAATAGGATTAGAATCAATTTTTCATATCACTTGCCGAGATAGAAATTTGTTGGGTTTACAAGCAGAGCTTTTAGGTGCATCTGCTTTGGGGGTAAAAAATATTTTAGCTTTAACCGGAGACCCTCCCGAGATGGGTGATTATACTAAGGCAACCGGTGTTTACGACCTGGATTCGGTAGGATTAGTGAAGATGGTAAATAAATTAAATAACGGGTATGAATATAAAGGAGAGGAACTTAAAAGTAGAACAGATTTTTTTATCGGAGTAGCAGTTAATCCTTCTGCTCAAGATTTAAAAAAAGAGATAAAGCGATTTGAGGAAAAAGTTTCAGCGGGGGCTAATTTTGTTCAAACTCAACCCATTTATGATATTGAAATATTAGAAAGATTTCTTGAATTTACCGCTCATCTTAATATACCTAAAATTATCGGGATTATGCCTTTAAAGAGTTATAAGATGATTGAATATTTAAATAATAATTTACCCGAAATTTTTATCCCCTCGGTGGTAAAAGAGAGAATGATAGGGAAAGATATAGGAGAGGGAATAAAGATTTCCCAGGAATTTATTGATAAGATACGCAAATTTAAAGAGGTAGCTGGAATTCATATTTTCCCCTTAAGAGATATGGATTTAGTTTGCCGTTTGTTAAATTAAGCAGAGATGAGAGATATGAAGATAATAAAAGACCTTAAATTAGACTTAGATAAAGAAGAAATATTACGCTATCAGGGCTATAGTAGAAATAAGGTTAAAGAACCCAACCAAAATATTTTACGGATTACCGAAGAGGAAATTAATCGAGGCTACAGTCTTTTTAAGCCTCAGGGGATTTATTCCTTAATTAGAATCAAAGGCTCTGCCTTAGAGGGGAGAATTAATTTAGAAAGTGGGCTTATTTTTAGATTTGCTAAATCTATAATTAAACAATTAAAAGGAGCAAGTCATTTACTTGTGGGAGTAGTTACTATAGGAGATTTATTAGAAAAGAAAGTCTCTGAGTTATTTTCTCAAGGAGAATATCCTCGGGCATTAGCTTTGGATGCAGTGGGAACAGTGGCAGTTGAAGATTTTAGTCGGAAAGTTAGAAAATTGGCTCGTCAAGAAGTAATAGAACAGGGCTTTAAAACCAGTAGGCATTTTTCTCCCGTTATAGTGGCTGGGAGGTGTCTCAACAAGAAATTATCTTTAAAAGTATTCCTTCAGATAATATCGGAGTAAGACTAAGCAAAGGTTTTATGATGTTGCCTCGAAAGTCGTTATCCTGGGTAATTGGGGTAGGTAAAGAAATAATTACCTTTTCTGGAGAAGATAATAACTGTAATGAAAATTGTCAGTCTAAATGTTGCAGCTATAGAATTTTTGATTAATTTTTTTCTGAGTATTATTTTTTAAAAATTTTTCTAAAAAACTTGACATATATGCTATAATAGCTTAAAAGGAAAATTAATAATGGCTAAAAGCAAAGCGTGGGAGAAGTAGCAGATTACAAAATTTGTACAGAGAGTCGTTTATGGTGAGAAGCGACATAAAAATTTAAAAGGATTTGCGAAATGGACCCACAAGCTTCAGACTGAAAGGGTATAAATAGTCCGAGTAAGTTTTGACGGACTTTTCCTCCGTAAAAAGGAAAAGTGTATCGGTGTATAGTTAATTTATATTGCCCGTACTCTGCAGAGTAGGATTTTTCTAAATAAAAATCCTATTAGAGTGGCACCACGGAAATTAACCTTTCGTCTCTTGGAGATGAAGGGTTTTTTTATTTATTTACGATATAAATTATATACTCGTATACTTTATTGAGAGGGGTCTAATAATTAAGACTGGATGATATTGATTGATTAGACTCAAACAGGGTGGCACCGCGGATAAAAACTCTTCGTCCCTATTAATTCGATAATTAAATTAGGGATGGAGAGTTTTTTTTATTTTGTTATATATTATTTATCAAATTTAAATATTAGGAGATGTTTGATGATGACGGGTAGGATCTATTATCCCAACAAAGAAGATTTTTTAAAGTTAGCCAATAAGGGAAATCTGCTGACAGTGTACTGCAAAATTCTTGCCGATACAGAGACTCCCATTAGCGCTTTTCAAAAGATAGGGAGAGATAGTTTTAGCTATTTATTGGAAAGCGGAGAGGGAGGAGATAAGTTAGCTCGCTATTCATTTATTGGAATTGATCCTTTTTTAATTTTTCAGAGCAAAGATATAAGAATTGAAATAATAACAAAAGATAAAAAAGAAGTACATAAAGAAAATCCTATTCTTTATTTGCGTCAGTTATTTGCCGAATTTAAGATTACTCCAATTAAAGGATTACCGCGTTTTTTTGGAGGTGGAGTGGGATACTTTGGTTATGATATGGTCAGATTTATTGAGAACCTTCCTCGGAAGGCTATTGATGATCTTGATATACCCGATTGTCTTTTAGTATTTGCAGGGACGATATTAGTGTTTGATCATTTAACCCATCAACTATGGATAATTGTTAATATTTCTCTAAAGATAAAGGAAATATCCATAGAAGTGGCTTATGATCAGGCAATTGTTCAGATCGAAGAAGTTATAACTCAATTAAAAAACTCTCAATCTCCTTATTTAGAGGACCAAAAGGAGGTAAACGAAAAAAGCAAGTCCTTACCACAAATACAAAGCAATGTTACCAAAGAAGAATTTATGAGTAAAGTGAAAAAAGTGAAAGATTATATTTTAGCGGGAGATACTTTTCAGGTGGTATTGTCTCAGCGTTTAACTAGAAAAGTAAAGATCCCTCCTTTAAAAATCTATCGTTCTTTACGAAGTTTAAATCCCTCCCCTTATATGTATTATCTAAATTATGGGGAAGCTCAAGTGGTAGGAACCTCTCCTGAACCATTGGTTAGATTAACTGGTGAATTGGTAGAGAGTAAACCTATTGCTGGGACCCGTCCCCGGAGTAAAAACGAGATTGAAGATGCGGAGCTAGAGAAAGAAATGTTAAATGATGAGAAAGAGAAAGCAGAACATACTATGTTGGTAGATTTAGCCCGAAATGATTTGGGTCGAATTTGCCGTTCTGGTACGGTAAGAGTAAGAAATTTTATGAAAGTGGAAAAGTTCTCTCATGTAATGCATTTAGTTTCAGAAGTAGAAGGTGAAATCCAACCGAATAAAGACGCTTTTGATGTATTAGAAGCATGTTTCCCAGCTGGGACAGTTTCGGGTGCACCCAAGGTGCGGGCAATGGAGATTATTGATGAATTAGAACCGAATTGTCGAGGACCCTATGCAGGAGCAGTGGGATATATCGGCTTTAATGGAAATATGGATACTTGTATTACCATTCGTACTATTATTTTTAAAGGTAATCAGGCTTATGTTCAAGTAGGGGCAGGAATTGTAGCTGATTCCATTCCCGAAATGGAATATAGAGAGACCTTAAACAAGTCTAAGGCAATGCTTAAGGCCATAGATTTGGCAGAAAGTTTTTAAAATGTAACATTTAGTGCCTGGCACAAAATGTTACATTGGCAAAGGAGGGAGTAAGAGTGATATTGGTAATTGACAATTATGATTCTTTTACTTTTAATCTGGTTCAGTATCTGGGTGAATTAAGTATAAAAACACAGGTCTATCGTAATGATAAAATAAATGTTAAAGAGATCATTAAAAAAGATTTACTGGGGATAGTTATTTCTCCAGGTCCTTGCACTCCCAAAGAAGCTGGTATTTCGGTAGAAGTAGTGCAAAAATTAGGTTCTAAAATTCCCATCTTGGGGGTTTGTTTAGGGCACCAAGCTATTGGGGTAGCTTATGGGGGAAAAGTGATCAGGGCTAAAAAGTTAGTGCATGGTAAAGCCTCTTATATTTATCATCAACAAAAGGGTATTTATTCTGGAATAGATAATCCTTTTTTAGCTGGGAGGTATCATTCTTTAATCTTAGACCCACTTTCTTTACCTTCCTGTCTCGAAGTTACTGCCCATGCTGATGATGAGGTGATTATGGGGATAAGTCATAAAGAATATCCTGTTTTAGGGGTACAATTTCATCCAGAATCCATTTTAACTTCCTCAGGAAAGGATATTTTAAAAAATTTTATTTGTTTTGCTCAAAAATTTATAGAAGGCGAAATAAAACATTAAATAGAAAATAAGGAAAATAGTATGTAAAGAATCAGATTGATTTAATTGATATTTAAAAATAATTTTTTAAAGTAGAAGGAGTAGGAGAGATATGTTTAAAACTTTACTAAATAAAGTGGTATTAGGGGAGAGTTTAGATGAAAAAGAAGCCAAAAAAACTATGAATAAGATTATGCAAGGAGAAGTAACTTCGGCTCAGATAGCAAGTTTTTTAACTGCTTTACGAATAAAAGGAGAGACCATAGAAGAAATTGTTGGATTTGCTCAAGCTATGAGAGAGAATGCTGTGAAATTAAAAAAAGTTTATCCTTTTGCAGTAGATACTTGTGGTACTGGCGGAGATTGTAAAGGCACCTTTAATATCTCCACAGTTACGGCTTTGGTAGTAGCCGGAGCTGGGCTAAAGGTAGCTAAACATGGCAATAGAGGGGTATCCAGTAAAAGCGGGAGTGCTGATGTATTGGAAGCTTTAGGTATAACTATAAATTTAACCCCTATTCAAATAGAGGAGTGTTTAGAGAAAGTGGGAATTGCTTTTTTCTTTGCTCCTATTTTTCATCCGGCTATGAAATTTGCACTGGGTCCTCGGAGAGAAATAGGATTTCGTACCATCTTTAACCTACTCGGTCCTCTTACTAATCCAGCAGGAGCGAAATATCAGGTTATAGGAGTTTATGATACAAATCTTACTGAATTGATAGCGGGAGTATTGGGTAGACTTGGAGTGCAAGGTGCAATGGTAGTATGCGGAGAAAATGGAATAGATGAAATAACTTTAACTGGATCTACCAAGATTAGCCAAGTGAAGGACGGAATAATAGAGACTTTCTATCTTGAACCAGAAGAATTAGGATTGCAACGATGTAAATTAAAGGATATTCAAGGAGGAGATGCTAAGACTAATGCAAAGATTGCTTTAGGTATATTAAATGGTCAAAGAAAAGGTCCTCAACGAGATATAGTTCTGCTAAATGCTGCTGCTGTTTTGACAGTAAGAGGAGTAGTGCAAGACATAAAAATAGGAATAAAGAAAGTGGCAGAAATTATCGATTCAGGAGCTGCTTTAAGAAAATTAGAAGAATTAAGAGACTATACCACCAGAGGATTAAATAAATGAATATTCTTGACGAGATTATAATTAATAAACAAGAAGAAATTAAACGAGATAAAGAGAATTATCCTCTCCAACTTTTAATTGATTTAATAACAGAAGGATTACCTCCTACTCGAGACTTTTTGGGGCGCTTAAACGATTCTTCTGATGTTTCGATAATTGCTGAGCTTAAATTTGCTTCTCCTTCTCGGGGAGTAATCAATAAAAAAAGGAAGTTAGAGGAAATTATTCGAGCTTATACTACGGGTGGAGTAGCTGCTATCTCAGTTTTGACTGAAAGAAAATTTTTCCAAGGTGATCCTGATAATATTCGTAAAGTTAAAAAAATAACTAATTTACCCGTTCTAAGAAAAGACTTTATTATAGATGAATATCAGATTTATCAATCTCGTTGTTTTGGGGCTGATGTCATTTTACTCCTGGCTAATTTATTAGATCAATTATCATTGAATTATTTTCAAAAAATAGCTCGATCTTTAGGGATGGATTGCGTAGTTGAAGTTCATAGTATCGATGAATTAAAAAAAGCTTGGGGTACAGAATCAAATATTATTGGAATTAATAATCGTAATTTAGTAAATTTTTCTATAGATTTATCCGCGACCATTAAATTAGGTCATTTGATTCCTAAAGATTGTTTGTTAATAAGTGAAAGTGGGATTAAAAATCGTGAAGATATAAAGGAATTAAGCTTTTATGGAATAGATGCGGTATTAATAGGTGAGGCTTTAATGTCTGCTGATGACCTTAACCATAAACTGAAAGAATTAGTAGGAGTGCCGAGAAGAAATAAGAAAAGGAAATAAATTTATGTGGATTAAGATTTGTGGAATAAAAGATATAAATACAGCTCATATAGTTATAGATGCAGGTGCTAAGGCATTAGGATTTGTTTTTGCTCCAAGTTTGCGGAGAATTATTCCAGAAGAGGCAAGAAAAATTATTCAGAACTTACCTAAAGATATATTGCGGGTGGGAGTTTTTGTTAATGCTCCCATATCTTTAGTAAAAGAGATTACTGAGTATTGTAATTTAACCACTCTCCAATTTCATGGCCAAGAGAGCACTGATTATTGCCGACAATTTAAAAAACCGATAATAAAAGCAATTAAAGTGGCAAAAAATGGTCAATTTTTCCCTGACCCAGTAAGGTATAAGGAATTTATAAAAATGTTTTTAACTGATACCTATCAACCAGGTACAGAGGGGGGAACTGGGAAGATTTTCCCTTGGGAAAAGGTAGAAATTATTAAAGGATATGGATTAGTAATTTTAGCAGGTGGCTTAGACCCCAATAATATTTTTCAAGCACTTACTGTTGCCCGTCCCTGGGGAGTGGATGTAAGCAGTGGGGTGGAAACGAAGGGTCGTAAAGATAGCAAAAAAATAAGAAAATTTATACAAGAAGTTTGGAGGTGGGAAAATGAACAAAATATTACCCGATAAAAGAGGTTATTTTGGTGAATTTGGTGGTAAATATGTGCCAGAAACTCTAATGTCAGCTATATCAGAACTTGAAATTGCTTATCAGAAGGCGAAGGAAAGTGTTAATTTTCAGAGAGATTTACAGTATTATTTTAAAAATTATATTGGAAGACCTTCTATTCTCTATTACGCCAAGAGATTAACAGAAAAATTAGGAGGAGCAAAAATTTATTTAAAGCGAGAAGATTTAAATCATACTGGTGCACACAAGATTAATAATGCGATTGGGCAGGTACTTTTAGCTCAGCAAATGGGGAAGAAACGTATTATTGCAGAAACAGGAGCTGGTCAGCATGGTGTTGCTGTAGCTACCGTTTCTGCTTTATTTGGCTTTTCTTGTGTTATATATATGGGGGAAGTAGATATAAAACGACAAGCTCTTAATGTTTTTCGAATAAAACTTTTGGGGGCAGAAGTAATCCCGGTGAAATCGGGAAGCAGAACTTTAAAAGATGCGGTTAGCGAGGCAATTAGAGATTGGGTTTCTAATGTAGAAGATACATACTATATGATTGGTTCAGTAGTTGGTCCTCATCCTTATCCTATGATGGTAAGAGATTTTCAATCAGTAATTGGCCAAGAGGTAAAGGAACAAATTATAGCCAAAGAAGGTCGTCTGCCTGATTATTTAGTTGCTTGTGTAGGTGGAGGTAGCAATGCGATGGGACTGTTCTATCCTTTTTGTGGTGAAAATAAAGTGAAAATGTATGGAGTTGAAGCAGCTGGACATGGCTTGGCCAGTCAGGAACATGCCGCCACTCTGGGTAATGGGAAAGTAGGAGTGCTTCATGGCACAAAGAGTTTCGTTTTACAAGATGAAGATGGACAGATAAAAGAGGCTTATACTATATCGGCTGGTCTAGATTATCCCGGTGTTGGTCCTGAACATGCTTATCTAAAGAAAACTGGTCGGGCTACCTATGTATCAGTTACTGACAATGAAGCATTAGAAGCATTCCAATTGCTTTCTCGAACAGAGGGAATTATTCCCGCCTTAGAAAGTGCTCATGCCCTGGCTTATTTGCCAAAGTTAATCCCCAAGACCAAAAAGGAAGAGGTTGTGGTAGTCTGTCTTTCTGGTCGGGGGGATAAAGATACAGAAGTAGCTATTGATAAATTGGGGGTGGAATAATGAGAATTGAGAAAGTTTTACGTAATTTAAGAGAAAAAGGAAAAAAGTCTCTAATTATATATATAACAGCAGGGGATCCTAATTTAAAAATAACTGAAGAATTGGTTTATAGTATAGCTGAGGCGGGGGCTGATGTAGTAGAGTTGGGTATACCTTTTTCAGATCCTTTAGCAGATGGACCTACTATCCAACAGGCTTCTTATCGAGCCTTAAAAGGAAAAGTGACTATTTCCAAAATATTGAGCACAATAGAAAAAATACGGAAAAAGTCTTCAGTTCCGATTGCTCTAATGACTTACTATAATCCTATTTTTTGTTACGGTTTAGATCGTTTTGTGGCAGATAGCAAGGCAGTTGGCGTGGATGGTCTTATTGTCCCTGATCTGCCTTTGGAGGAAAGCAAGGAATTGCGGGGTATTACCGAGAGGTTTGGAATAGAATTAATTTCTTTTATAGCCCCTACTAGTACTCCGCAAAGAATTGCTGCTATAGCTCAAAGTGCTCGAGGATTTATCTATTGTGTTTCTGTTACTGGAGTAACCGGAGTCAGAAAAAATTTTTCTCCGAAAATTGTAGAAATGATAGAAAAAATTCGCCTTTATACAGATATGCCTTTGGCAATAGGTTTTGGTATTAGCGGCCCTGAGCAGGCTAAAGAAGCAACAAAATACGCTGATGCAGTAATTGTGGGAAGTGCAGTAGTAAAATTGATAGAGAATTCTCGAAAGGATTTATCAGTAATGTTACCTCAGATAAGTAATTTTGTTAAGTCTTTAAAAGAAGCCATAAGAACAGAAGAAAGAAGAAAAAATAAAAATAAGATATAAAATTAACTAGCAATTTATAAAATTTATAAAATTTAGATGATAAATTTTATAACATATTATATAATATTGCTAAAATATTTAATAATACTTCTAAAAAGGAGAAAAATAGTACATGGGAAGAACGATTGTGGAAAAAATACTTTCTGCCCATACAGAAAAAGATGATTTTAAAATAGGAGATATAATTAATGTTCGAGTCGATTTTGCTTTTGCTAATGATATTACTGCCCCTCTAGCCATAAAGTATTTTAAAGAAAGTGGGGCAAAAGAGGTATTTGATAGGAAGAAGATAGGACTAATTCCTGATCATTTTGCCCCTAATAAAGATATCAAATCTGCTGAACAGTGTAAATTGTTAAGAGAATTTGCTCAAGAACAAGGAATAGAGAATTATTTTGAAGTAGGAAAGATGGGAGTAGAACATGCTCTTTTACCAGAAAAGGGCTTGGTCCTTCCTGGAGATGTGGTAGTAGGTGCTGATTCTCATACTGATACTTCTGGGGCCTTGGGTGCTTTTGCTATTGGTGTAGGTAGTACCGATTTAGCAGCTATTATGGCTCTGGGAGAAGTATGGCTTAAAGTACCTCCTACTATCAAGTTTATATATTTTGGAAAATTAAATAAATGGGTAAGCGGAAAAGACTTAATCTTATACACCATTTCTAAGATTGGTGTGGATGGTGCGAATTACCAAGTGATGGAGTTTAGTGGAGAAGTGATTAAAAGACTTTCTATGGACAATAGATTTACTATGTGTAATATGGCAGTTGAAGCAGGGGCAAAAACAGCCATTATTGAGCCTGACCAGATTACTTTAGAATATTTGCAGGGAAGAGCTACTCGACCTTATCAATTATATAAAAGTGATCCTGAGGCATCCTATGAAAAAGTTATTGAATTTGAGGTTAGTAAAATTGAACCACAAGTTGCCTTTCCTCACTTACCTGAGAATGCTAAACCAATCAGTGAGGTTGGCTATATTAAAATTGATCAATCTATTATTGGGTCCTGTACTAATGGAAGGATAGAAGATTTACGTATAGCCGCTGAAGTCTTAAAAGGACAACAAGTTCACCCCGAGGTTAGATTAATTATTATTCCAGCTACTCAAGATATTTATCTACAAGCTCTTCGGGAAGGATTAATCGATCTATTTGTTTCTGCCGGGGCAGCAGTAAGCACCCCTACTTGCGGTCCTTGTTTAGGTGGTTATATGGGTATTTTAGCTAAAGGAGAAAGAGCTATCTCTACCACTAATAGAAATTTTGTAGGAAGAATGGGTCATCCTGAAAGTGAAGTGTATCTTGCCAGTCCTGCTGTTGCTGCCGCCTCTGCTGTGGCAGGGAGAATAGTCAGTCCAGAGGAGGTAAAATAAGATGATTATCAAAGGAAAAGTTTGGAAATTTAGAGATAATATTGATACTGATGTAATTATCCCAGCCCGCTATCTGAATACTTCTGATCCTACCGAACTTGCTCTCCACTGTATGGAAGATTATGACCCCCAGTTTACTAAAAAAATAAGCAGAGGAGATATTATTGTAGCAGGTAAGAATTTTGGATGTGGAAGTTCCCGAGAGCATGCCCCTATTGCCCTTAAAGCGGCAGGGCTATCCTGTATTATTGCTAAATCTTTTGCCCGAATATTTTTTAGAAATGCGATAAATATTGGACTTCCAATCTTTGAATCTGAAGAAATTACAGACCAATGCACTGAAGGCGAATTATTAGAAATAGACACAGTAAAGGGAACTATAAAAAATTTATCCACCAATAAAGTTTATAGAACTAATCTTCTGCCTGAATTTATCCAGAAAGTAATATCTGTTGGTGGATTAAAAGAATATGTCAAAGAAGAATTAAAAAGGAGAGAAATAGATGTATAACATAGCTTTGATTCCCGGTGATGGAATAGGACCGGAGATAATCAGAGAAGGTAAAAAAGTAATTGAGGCAGCCTCCAACCAGTACGGATTAAAAATTAACTGGACCGAATATCCCTTTGGGACCGAACATTACCTGAAGACCGGGGAATTATTACCTGATAGTGCCTTAAAAGAGATAGAAGATATGGATGCCATATACTTTGGGGCAGTTGGTGACCCCCGAGTAAAGCCGGGTATTCTAGAAAAGGAGATATTATTAAAAGCCAGATTTTACTTTGATCAGTATATTAATCTCCGTCCCATCAGATTATACAAAGGAGTTCCCTGTCCTTTAAAAGATAAAAACCCGGAAGATATTAATTTTTACGTAGTTAGAGAGAATACCGAAGACTTCTATGTAGGAATTGGGGGAAGGTTTAAAGCCAGAACAAATCAAGACCATTTAGAAGTATTAAGAAAACTCTACAAGGCTAAAATTCAGGTAGATTTCAACTTAGAACCAGAAGAAGAGATGGCCTATCAGATCGGTTTAGTTAGCAGACCCGGGACCCAAAGGGTAATTAAATATGCCTTTGAATTGGCTCAGAAGAAGAACTTAAAAAGAGTAACCTCAGTAGATAAAGCCAATGTATTGACTGATATTTACGGACTTTGGAGAGATATCTTTGAGGAGGTATCAACTCAATATCCAGATATAAAAACTGAATTTAACTTTGTCGATGCTATTACTATGTATTTTATTCAGAAACCCGAGTGGTTCAAGGTAGTAGTTACCCCTAATATGTTCGGAGATATTATTACCGATTTGGCGGCGATGATTCAAGGTGGTTTAGGAATAGCCGCCGGGGGAAATATAAACCCTGAAGGTGTTTCCATGTTTGAACCTATTCATGGTTCTGCCCCCGATATAGCTCGTAAAAACATTTCCAACCCTACTGCTACCATACTGGCTGGGGCGATGATGTTGGAGTTTCTGGGGGAAATAGAAGTAGCGAAAGATATAGAGGACGCAGTAGAGAAAGTTTTGAGCGAAGGAAAAGTAAGAACTCAAGATCTAAGTGGAAAATCTTCTACTGAACAAGTAGGAGATGAAATTGTAAAAAAGTTACCGAAGGCTTAGCAGCAATATGGGGTCAGGGCAGTCTTTTCTAATCTGAAGATGAGCCTGAAACAATCCCCTGACAGACAGAAAGTTTGACAGGCTAAGGGTAAGAGTCATAATAGCTATATTATGGTGATAACTATGAATGACTCAAAATTAA
>PFIP01000109.1 GCA_002782675.1 Candidatus Infernicultor aquiphilus | reverse complement strand
CCTATCTAGAAAGGATAAAGAGATAAGCAAGACCGAAGAGTTTAAACTCCTTAGCCGAATGTTAAAAGAGCAAACCAGAAAAGGTAAGATAAAAACTTCTCTCGAGATAGCTCCTGATTCTTTGCAAAACCCTACTGATCCGGATGCCACCTACCGTAAAAAAGGTAAGAAGAAACACATAGGTTACACGGTTAATCTAGTAGAAAAGTTTGATGATAAGCATAGGATGATAACCGGCTATGACCTTAAGAAAAATACCTATAGTGATCAGAAATTCGCTAAGGATACCATTTCCAAACTACCGGTAGAAAAGGATGGAGTAACCGCTCTGGTTGATGGTGCCTATTACTCTGAAGATATAGCTAAGAAAGCTGAAGCCAAAGGCATACAGATGGTCCCTACTAACCTGGTAGGGGGAGGTAAAAATAGTAATAGTGATAAATTTGAAATAGACGAAAAAGAACATCTAGTAAAGAAATGTCCTTCTGGTCATCAGCCGATAACCAGTACCTTTAAAGAAGGATCCTATAGAGCACACTTTGATCAGAAACACTGTAGTAATTGTCCCTTACGTAAAGATTGTTCGGTAGTAAAACAGAAGAAGAGTTATCTCTTTAAGGTATCAGAGACTAAGTTACACCGCTGCCAGCTTATCGCTAAGATGGGAACCTCCGAGTATAAAGAGTTGGCCAAGAAGAGAGCGGGTATAGAGGGTCTCCCTTCGGTACTAAGAAGGAGGTACAAGATAGATCATCTTCCGGTAAGGGGAGAAGTACGTGTAAAGGTGTGGTTAGGGTTTAAGATATCAGCCATAAACTGTAAGAGATTGATAAAGGGGTTGATAAGTACACCAATACCTGAGCTTTCTACTCTTTCATATAACCATTTATTTTCGCTATTTAGTTTTCAAAGGGCTTCTAGAGTTAAATTTGCTGCTTAGGTTAGATATGTTGTATTAAATAGTTAGTTTTTGGGAGATAATCATAGTATTATAATTATTTATAATTTAAAGTAAAGCAGAAAATAAAAATAAGAGAGAGAAAGGTATGGATATAATGGATATAATTTTTAGAGTTATGGATTCTAATCTCTATTTGGGAGCGTTAATTATTTTTTTATGCAGAGTTATAGATGTGACTATAGGGACCTTTAGAGTTCAGATGATAGTAAGAAGAAAAAAGCTTGTTTCCGCTCTGCTTGGTTTTTTTGAAGTTATGATCTTTATCCTCATTGTAAGTAAGGTAATACAGGATATCGGTAATTGGCTAAATGTCGTAGCTTATTGCGGGGGTTTTGCCATCGGAAATGTAGTCGGGATATATATATCGGATAAATTATCTAAAGAATTAATTTCAGTAGGAATTATTTCCAAGAATAAATGGCAAGAGATTGAACAGAAACTTTGGGATGAAGGGTTTGGAATTACTCGAAATATAGGATATGGTAAAGACGGGGAAGTGCAAGTTTTAAGAGTTATATGTGAAAGAAGTTACTTCACTAAAGTGAAAGAGATATCTATGGAGTATGATCCTAAAGCCTTTATAACTTCCTATCTCTTAGATGAAAAATATGGTGGCCAGATGTATGGAGTAAAAAGCAAAATTTAAGATCAAAAAGATTTACTGTTTAAAGATTGAACTATGGATGGTTATTTAATTCTCATCAAAGAGCAAAATTAAGTTTTATTGATTCCAGAGGAGTTTTAAATGTCTGGGTTTATCAATATCCAAAGCGATTTCTGGAGGAGAGAGGATAGCCTTCCCTTTATAACCCCCTAATAGTTCAGGAACTTTCTTTTCCAAATCTTGGATAGATAAATATTTTCTTAAGTATTTTAAGGCGATTTGAGCTCCTAAGAGTCGAGCCATTTTTAAAGGATGTTTCCTGAAATAAATAAAATTATTGATTATTTCTCCAAAATTAGCGATAATCCGAGGATTTATTAAAAGAATATTTCCTCCCGTAAAAGACCCCTCCATAAGATTAGCATAAACTCTTCTTAAATCTGAAAAAGGATATGATTTTTGATAAATTTCTTTATCAATGATAGGATAATAAATATCAAAACCTGGACATTTATAACACTCTTCTATAAAATAATCGATATGTTTTTCGGTTATTAAAGGGATATCACAAGTGGAGATTAAGATTAATGGATCTTCTTTAAGGGGCAAAATTCCTGATTTCAAAGTATCAAAAATAGTTTGACCATCGGAAATGGTTAGATAGACTAAATCTTTAACTAATTTTTGCACTTCTTTTGGACCGGCTAATACAATTTTATTGGTGTATTTTGCTTTTTTTAAAGATTCTATAACGTAAAGAATCATAGGTTTACCGTGCGGGTAAGATCCAATTTCAATTAAAGCTTTATTTTCTATTCCGGTAAATTTTCTTAGGCTTATTTTGGTTTTCCCTCCCGCCAGTAGCAAGACATTTATTTTCTCAATCATAATTTTTCCCAACATTATAATGAAATATTGGCCAATTGGTCAATTTACCAATTCTCCAATTAAATCAGTTGTTAGTATAAAACGGGTTTATTGACCACGGCTAATTTAGATTATATAATAAAAACAATAACAAAACAAAAGGAGAAAAAAATTTATGCAGGAAATATCTTTTAAATATAATATTTTTTTAACTGCCTGGGGATGGGCAGGGTTGGTTGCTGGTCAAGAGGGCTTAAGGATTTTAGTTTTACCTGAAGAGAGAAAAGAGGATGTTCTGGTCAAAATAAAGAAGGAATTAAAATATAATAATCTTATCGAAGAGAAAGGAGGATGGGAAGATTTAATTAAAGATATAAAAGAATATTTTACAGGCAAGAAAGTTGATTTTTCGAATTGGCAGTTAGATCTGAATGAATATACAGATTTTCAAAAAAGTATTTTACAAATAGTTAAAAAAATACCTTACGGGAAAATCCAGACCTATAAAAAAGTGGCAGAGGCAGCTAATTATCCGAAGGCTTATCGAGCAGTAGGAAACACTATGGCTCACAATCCTATCCCTTTGATTATACCCTGTCATCGGGTAATAGGAAGTAATGGTAAACTAGTAGGATTTTCAGCCTCAGGCGGAATTGTTTTAAAGCAGAAAATGTTAGATTTAGAATCTGAAATTCAAGCAAAGTGAGGGTAAATAATAGAGATTTTAAGAAGTCAAACAAGGTCAAACTAAATCTTTTAACCCTACTCTTTTTTGCACGGGAAGCTATTTGACTTTGAATTTAACTATTTTCTCCAGAATCCTGGAACTAATAAAACTAAGACAGTATATAGTTCTAATCGACCTAATAGCATACATATAGTCAGGGTAATTTTACCTAAAGGTGGTATAAAACCATAGTTTTGAGATGGCCCAACCAGACCAAGACCTGGGCCTACATTTCCTAAAGTAGCTGCAACTGAGGACATCGCACTTAATATATCCAGGCCTAATATAGACATTATGAAAGTAGAGATTACAAAAATTAAAATATATAAAAAGAAAAAACTAGTAATATAATTCATGGTATCTTCTGAAACGATTTTATTTCCCACTCTGATTGGTGTAACTGACCGAGGATGAATTAGCTTATGAAAATCTCGATTAGCTTTTTTAAAGAGAAGTAAAATACGAATATTTTTAATAGCTCCTCCCGTTGAACCTGAACATCCACCTATAAACATTAAAATTAGTAAAATGCATTTAGAAAATGCTGGCCAGGTATCGTAGTCGGTGGTAACGAAACCGGTAGTGGTGAGAATAGAGACAACTTGGAAAGAAGCATATCTGAGTGCAGTAAAGATTGAGTTATAAATGTACACTCTTAGTTCGGTAGTAATAGCCAGGATAGCAGTAAGAACTACTCCTCCGTAAAAAAGGAATTCTCTATCTTTGAATAAACTTTTTATATTTCCATGAAGGACTTGATAATGTAAGGTGAAATTTGCTCCAGCTACAAACATAAAGAAGGTTATAATAATTTCAAAGACCGGATTATTATAAGCACCTACACTTAGATTTCTAGGGTTGAAACCTCCTGTGGCCATAGTTCCAAACATATTAGTAAGGGCATCAAATAAAGGCATTCCGGTAAAATATAAACATCCAACCTGCAAAGCAGATATTATGATATAGACTTGCCATAAAAGTTTAGCAGTTTCTTTAATCCTTGGTTTTAATCTATCTTTTTCAGGTCCGGGTGCTTCTGATTTAAATAATTGCATTCCTCCTGCTCCTAATGCCGGGAGGATAGCTACCACCAGGACAATAATGCCCATGCCTCCCAACCATTGAATGAAATCTCGCCAAAAGAGGACGGATAGAGGAATTCCTTCAATAATAGTAAGCACCGAAGCACCAGTAGTAGTAAAACCGGACATAGTTTCAAAGTAGGCGTCTATAAAATTAGAGAAAGTTCCTGCCAATAAAAAAGGGAGAGCTCCAAACCCAGCAGCCAATATCCAACCTAGGGTAACTACAGTAAATCCTTCTTTTATGCCGATAGGATCTTTGGAAGGAAAAGATTTCCACAACAAAAAACCACTTAAAGAAGTAATAGACATAGAAAGTA
>PFIP01000111.1 GCA_002782675.1 Candidatus Infernicultor aquiphilus | reverse complement strand
CCGAGGAAGCAGACATTATCGTGAGATATCAAGGTGGCTGCAATGCTGGTCATACCGTAGTAATAGGAGATAAGCAATTTATCTTTCACCTCATACCTTCTGGCATCTTACACCCCGGGAAGAAATGCCTTATCGGTAGCGGAGTAGTAGTAGATCCAGAATCTTTATTACAGGAAATGGAAAATTTAAGAAAAGAAGGTGTAGAAATTGACGGTAGATTATTCCTAGATCCTAAAACCCACATTGTCTTGCCTTACCATAAAACCTTAGATAAGTTAAAGGAAAAAAAAAGAGGAAAAGATAAGTTAGGTACGACTAAAAGAGGTATTGGTCCAGCTTATCTAGATAAGATTGCTCGTACCGGGATAAGAATGGTAGATCTAATTGATGAAAAGTCCTTATCAAAAAAATTAGAGATTAATTGGAAAGAAAAGAAAGAAATCTTTAATAAATTATATGGACTTAAGATGTCTAATCAAGAAAAGATTAACCTTATAAAAAAATATCAAGAATATGGTCAATTACTGAAAAAATATTTAATGGATGTGTCCTTATATTTGAATCAAGCTATCAAGGAAGATAAAAAAATATTATTTGAAGGTGCTCAAGGAACTCTCTTAGATGTTGATCATGGTACTTTTCCTTATGTGACTTCCTCTCATCCAATTGCTGGTGGTGCTTGTGTGGGAACAGGGGTAGGTCCTACTAAGATAGACAAAGTTATAGGAATAACTAAAGCCTATACTACCCGAGTAGGAAGAGGACCTTTGCCCACTGAAATGCAAGGGGAAATGGAAGAATATATACGCCAAAAAGGTAGAGAGTTTGGAGCAACTACGGGAAGACCTCGAAGGTGTGGTTGGTTTGATGCAGTAGTAGTAAACTATGCAGTTAGAATAAATGGAATGGACCGCCTAGCTTTAACTAAGATAGATGTTCTGAGCGATTTAGATAAAATTAAGATATGTACTTCTTATAAATATGATGGAAAATTGATCAAAGAATTTCCAGCTAGTTTAGAGACTTTACAGAAATGTATTCCAGTATACGAAGAAATGAAAGGATGGAAGAAAGATATTTCTCAGGTAACTAATTATGAAGACCTTCCTCCCCAGTTAAAGGTTTATATTAACCGTATAGAAGAATTAACCAAGGCCAAAATTGTTATTGTATCTGTCGGACCAAAGAGAAGTCAGACTATTATTCGAGAAAAAATATTTAAATAAAAAATAAAGGTTAAATTGACTGGTAGATAGGAAGCCTATCAGAATGGTTGATCAGATTTAGTGTAGGGGCTTGATTTATCAAGCCCGCAAAACTCCCCTACATTAAAAGCAATAGTTTATACAAAAAAGTTTTGAATTTTAAGTTATGGTTTTTAGCTGTATAATGATGACTATAAACTTGTGTCTTGTATTAACCAACTAACTATTTCAATTGGTCAATTGGTAAATTGGTCAATTGGAGAATTAATAAAGAGGTGACCATAATGATTGACCGATATGCTCTTCCGGCTATGAAAAATATCTGGCAAGAGGAGAATAAATATAAGATTTGGTTAGAGATAGAGCTTTTAGCCTGTGAAGCTCTATTTCAATTGAAGAAGATAAATAAAGATGCTATCGAAAATATCAAAAAAAATGCTCACTATTCTTTAACCCGCATTCAGGAAATTGAAAAAATAACTCAGCATGATGTATTAGCTTTTACTACTGCAGTGGGAGAAAATTTAGGAAAATATTCTCGTTATTTTCATCAAGGGTTAACCTCTTCTGATATTTTGGATACTTCCTTGGCTTTAGAATTAAAACAATCTGCAGAAATAATCATTGAAGACATTGAAAGATTGATCAGAGTATTAAAAGAAAAAGCCCTGGAGCATAAATATACCTTGATGGTGGGAAGGACTCATGGCGTTCATGCTGAGCCAATAACTTTGGGCTTTAAATTTGCTTTATGGTTTTCAGAGATGCAGAGAAATTTAGAAAGGATAAAGAGAGCCAAAGAAGAAATAAGTTATGGCAAGATATCGGGGGCAGTAGGGACCTTTGCTCACCTTGATCCCTACGTAGAGGAATATGTCTGTAAAGAACTTAGCCTAAAACCAGCAAAAATTTCTAATCAGATTATCCAAAGAGATAGACATGCTTATTATATGACTACTTTGGCTTTAGTTGCTAGTTCTTTAGAAAAAATTGCCACTGAAATAAGGAGTTTGCAGAGAACGGAAATTTATGAAGTAGAAGAAAAATTTGCCATAGGACAGAAGGGTTCTTCGGCTATGCCTCACAAGAGAAATCCCATAATTTGTGAGAGAGTTTGTGGGCTTTCCCGAGTAGTGAGAGCTAATGCCATTACCGCCATGGAAAATGTAAATCTATGGAATGAAAGAGACATATCTCACTCCTCAGCTGAGCGTATTATTATCCCAGATAGTAATATGCTAATAGATTATATGTTACAGAAGTTTACTAATCTTATTACTAATTTAAATATTTATCCTGAACATATGAAACAAAATTTAGAAAAAACTAAAGGTTTAATATTTTCTCAAAAGATAATGTTAGAACTGACTAAAAGAGGCCTTTCTCGAGAGGAGGCTTATAAGATAGTGCAGAATATTTCTATGCAGGTTTGGCAGGGCCAAGCTGATTTTAAAGCTCTCTTATTAGAAAACGCAGAAGTAGGCCAATATTTAACCAAATCGGAGATAGAAGAATGTTTTGATTATCAGACTTACCTGCGTAATATAGATCTAATCTTTACCAGGGTATTTGGCCAATCTTAGTCTAAATAATAGATGATCCTGGATACTAGATGGTCGGTTAGAAAAAAATTTATCTATCCTTTCCTTCTTTTAGAAAAAATATTTAAAAAAAATACTAAAAAGTATTGATAAATTCAAACTATTTTGATATATTATCATTTGTATTTTAGTGGTATTTTAAGGTATAGGAATTTCAATAATTCCTATACCTTAAATAAGGAAGATGATTTATTATGAAGAATATTAAAGACAAGATATTCAAGGGTGTAATAAATATTGAGGTGAGGGTGAATTAAGGGGTTTTCAAGGGGAAGAATTCCCCTTGAATATCTTGAAGCTACCAAATATCAAGAAAGTAGTAGATGGTATAGGTGGCTAATTTATTAAAGAAAGGGGGGCGATATGTGGGTATATATCGCGAAATAGAGGGATGAACTACTTAGGAAATCATTTATTGGTAGAGCTGTATAATTGTAATACCAAGACAATAAACAATGTGTCAAAAATGGAGGAACTATTATTAGAGTCAGTAAGAATTTCAGGAGCAACTACCTTAAATTCAAACTTCCATAAATTTTCTCCCCATGGAGTGAGTGGAGTGGTAGTGATTTCAGAATCTCATTTCTCCATCCATACCTGGCCAGAATATGGTTATTGTGCTTTAGATATTTTTACCTGTGGCGATGAGATTAAAAGTGACTTAGCCTTAGAATACCTTAAAAGGGAGTTAGAAGTAGGCAATATTTCTATGATTGAAGTGAAGAGAGGGATTTTAGATTTTCCAGTAAAACTTTTACATAAACCAGAGGTGAGTAAAAATGAAAAATTTTAAGAAAGAATTTTATGCTACTAAAGCCTGGGGTTTGTTAACTAGCGTAGATCTTTATAATTGTGATCCTCAAATCATAAGAGATGCAGAAGCAATAAAAAGATATGTTAAAGAACTTTGTGAATTAATTGAAATGAAACAATTTGGGGATACTCAAGTTGTTCATTTTGGTGAAGACGAGAGAGTTGCTGGGTTTTCTATGGTGCAGTTGATTGAAACTTCTTTAATTTCAGGGCATTTTGCAAATATTACTAATAACGCTTACCTAGATATATTTAGTTGTAAATATTATGATCCTTCGGTAGTAGTAGAATTTACCAAGAATTTTTTTAAGTCAAAAGAAGTTAAAATGCATTATATTTTAAGGGGCTAAAATATTTGAATCATAAAGACCTCTGGATAGAAGAAAAATATGAAATAGAAAAAGGCAGAACTTTAAAGATAAAGATTAAAAAATATCTAGAAAAGGTTAAATCAGAATTTCAAGAAATTGAAGTGGTAGATAGTGAAGCTTTTGGTAAGGTTTTACTTATCGACGGGGTAATTATGCTCACTGAGGCTGATGAATTCTGTTATCATGAAATGATTGCCCATGTTCCTTTATGTGTTCATTCAAAAGCACAAAAAGTTCTGGTAATTGGGGGAGGGGATGGAGGAACAGTGAGAGAGATTTTAAAACATGATAGTGTTAGAGAAGTAGAAGTCTGCGAAATTGATAGAAAAGTAATAGAAATTTGTAAAAAATATTTTCCAAAATTAGCTGGCAGTTTTAATAATTCTAAAGTAAAAATACATTGTGAAGATGGAAATAAATTTATAAAAGCCCAAAAAAATGAATATGACCTAATTATAGTTGATTCTTCTGATCCCGTAGGTTCTGCAGAAGTTTTATTCAAAAGAGAGTTTTATGAAGCAATGTATCGAGCTTTAAAAGATGATGGAATTGTAGTTACCCAAGCAGAATCGTTTTTCTACCATCAAAAAATAATTAAATCATTATTCTCTTTCATAAAAAAAATATATCCCATTTCAGAATATTATTATACTTTAGTACCCACCTATCCTAGTGGAATGATCGGTTTTGCTTTCTGTTCCAAGAAATACCATCCCTTAAATGATTTTGATGAACAAAGGGCTTTAAAACTTCAGAATTTAAAATATTATAATAAAGATATACATAGAGCAGCCTTTGATCTTCCAAACTTTGCTCAAAATTATAAGAATTCTAATTAAAATTACCATTTTATTATATTTAAATATCCAAAAATTTTATTACTATCCTTTTAAAATAAATCCGAATTCAGGTTGTCGTTGAGAAGGTTATCTTGCAAAGTTAGCAAAAATAAAGGGTATATCTTACCTAAAAATGCTGGAAGCAATTTTACCTCCAGCTAAATAGCGACTAGGAATCTAAAAGATATTTAGAAAGGAGTAGAAATGGATAGAGAAGAATATCTTAGTAGAGCTAAAGATCATCTCTTTATGACTGGAGTTAATGATAATGGTATGAAATTATGTGCTGCTAATATGGGTTTACGGAATAGCTAAGATTCATTTTCTTCAAGAAAAACTTGGCTTAAAAGCAGATGCAACTTTTATATCAACCCCTGATGCTACTATCACCCGAAATGCAGAAAGATGGAACAATGGCTTTGGTTATGGAGGAAAGATTGAATGGGGAAATGGGACTTTAGAATTAATGATCTTAGATCTCTTACCTAATGCCTGTGGGATGTTAGTTGGTGGATTAGAAGAACTTCCCCAGATAGAAACTTTAATTGATAAAGTGTCTACAATTTCTGTAAAGTCCTCTGATATAAAAGTTAATGGCATAAAGGTAGTCTGGGATTTTGGTAGGGGCAATCACTTTATAGATGTATTTAAAGTGAGAGATATAATGGGGATGGAAAATTTTCTCCCCTATATATTTATTATTCATGGGGCTGGTGATGAATTAAGAGATGATAATCCGAAAGGTTATGGCTTATACTATTATCGGAGTAAAAGATTAGAGAATATTGCGAAAAAAATAGACACCCCTTTTGGTAAAATTAGGTTTTTAACTGGTAAAGAAGCTTCGGACTATTACGAAAAATATAAATTTGTTGATGATTTTTCTAAAAGGAGGAGAATTGAATTTGCTAAAAGATTGTTTGGAGATTTTAAAATAATCTCCAATGAAACCCACCAAGGATTAGCAGATATAAATACTATGCTCTTAGGTTGTCACCTTATAAAAGATAACCAGATTCTACCCATTGCTTTACGAGGAGACTTACCGGCATATCTGGTCTATGGTAAACCATCTTTTACTAAAGAACAGATTGAGAATTTAGGTTTTGAAAAAAGAGCCAAAAAACTGGATTTAACCAAGAGACTCAGAAATGCCAATGTAGTTCCCCACGGCGGAGGTTATCATTTTCCTGATATATTAAGTGTGTTAAAAGTAATTGAAAATAACGGACAGAGATATTTCCTGATGGATTTAATCAATGATCGGGGTAAGAAAGTAATTAAAGATTTAAGGGAAATACCCTATGATTACAGAGGAAGAATGGTAGTTCTACGAACCTTAGAGTTAGACTTGGCTAAGATAATTGCCAAACTTATCCCCCTATATGTATTAAAAATATAATTTTATATAATAAAGAAATAAGGTTTAAAATGAAAGAACAACCGATTGGTTTTTTAGATTCAGGCTTAGGAGGCTTATCAGTTGTAAAAGAAGTAAAGAGATTGCTCCCTCAAGAAAATATTGAATATTTTGCCGACAACCAACGTCAACCCTATGGTGAAAAAAACCAATCAGAACTTATTAAATATACTTTACAAATAATTTACTTTCTTTTAAAGAAAAATATTAAGGCTTGTGTTATTGCCTGTAATACAGCTACTGCTGCTAGTCTTATACCAGCAAAAGAACATTTTTCTATTCCTATCATTGGAGTAATCCAACCAGCGGTAGAGGATGCGGTAAAGAGAACCTCAAATAAAAGAATAGGGATTATTGCTACCGAATTTACCACTAAAAATCAAGCTTATCCCCAAGAGATTAAAAGAATTGCTCCTGAAATAGAAGTTTTTTCCAATTTTTGTCCCGAATTTGTACCCCTGGTAGAAACTGGTAAATTTACTGCCCCTGAAACCTACCAGGTTGCCCGAGAATATCTAAAACCCCTAAAAAAAGCACGAATTGATACTTTAATATTAGGTTGCACCCATTATTCTTTTTTAAAAAAAGTAATTTCTGAGATTATAGGTCAAGAAGTAATATTGATTGATCCAGCAGTTAATACCACATTAGAGCTAAAAAAAATTCTTAGCCAAAAAGGAATTTTAAAAGAAAGAGGAAAAGGTGAGGAAAATTATTATACTACTGGTTTGCCTGAAAAAGTAGAAAGAACCGCTAAAATTATTCTTAATGATAATAAAAAGTGGCGTCAGGCCAAAGTGGGGTCAGGTCTCAACATTTGACATATCTATTAAAAATAATAAAGTAAAACTATGTCAAATGTTGAGACCTGACCCCAAAAAATATAAATGTAATTTTTAGAAAAATATGTTAAAATTATCCTAAAGTTAGTCTTAATGAGGAGGTAAGTAAAAATGAAAGCAGAAAAAATTTGGATGGATGGAAAGATGGTCAATTGGGATAAGGCTCAGGTTCATGTTTGTGCTCATGCCCTACATTATGGAAGTGGAGTATTTGAAGGAATAAGGGCCTATAAAACTGAAAAAGGTACTGCAGTTTTTAGATTAAAAGAACATATTGATCGATTGTTTAATTCAGCAAAAATATTAAAAATGAATATTCCCTACACTAAAGAGCAAATTAGACAAGCTATTAAGGATACCATAAAGGTAAACAAATTAATGAGTTGTTATATTCGTCCTTTAATCTATCGTGGTTTTCAAGAATTAGGAATAAATCCTTTTAAATGCCCGGTAAATTGCGCAATTGCTGTTTGGGAATGGGGCGCTTATTTAGGCGAAGGAGCAATAGTCAATGGGATTAAGACTAAGATTTCGAGTTATGCCCGAAGTTATATTAACTCAACCTCTCAAAAGGCTAAAATCTGTGGAAATTATATTAATTCTATACTTGCTAATATGGAAGCCCTAGAAGCAGGAGTAGATGAAGCAATTTTATTGGATACCAGAGGTTATGTAGCTGAAGGCCCAGGAGAAAATATATTCTGGATTAGAAATGGAGTTATTTATACTACTCCTACCGCTACAGTATTAGAAGGAATTACTCGCGATTCTGTAATAAAGATTGCGCAGGATATGGGCTACCAAGTTCAAGAAAAATATGCCTGTCGAGATGAACTTTATATCTCTGATGAAGTCTTTTTTACTGGAACAGCTGCTGAGGTTACACCGATCAGAGAGATTGATAACTACCAGATTGGCGAAGGAAAACGTGGTCCGGTAACTGAAAAAATTCAAGAAAAATTCTTTGCCCTGGTGAAAGGAAAAGACCAAAAATATTTAGATTGGCTCGATTATATCTAAGAAAAAAAATATAAGGAAAATATAATGGGGTCAAATCTTTATTCTTGACAAATAGCAAAATTTGACCACAATACTTTATTTGTCAAGAATAAAGATTTGACCCCATAAACAAGAGGAGGAAGTTAGAAGGTGACTATTTCGAATAGAGTAAAGAGTATAAATCCGTCCCAGACTTTGGCTATTACCGCTCAGGCGTTAAAGATGAAGCGGGAAGGAAAGAAGGTGATCAGTTTTGCTGCTGGTGAGCCTGACTTTGATACTCCCAAAAATATCAAAGAAGAGGCTATAGCTGCAATTAAACAAGGATTTACTCACTATACGGATAATTCGGGAATAATTGAATTGAAAGAAGCAGTAATAGGAAAATTAAAAAAAGATAATAAAGTAGAATATAAGCCTGCAGAAATTATTATTTCTAATGGAGCAAAACAATGTTTATTTAATGCCCTATTGACCGTTTGCAATCCAGAAGATGAAGTATTATTGCCGACTCCTTACTGGGTTAGTTATACTGAGCAGATAAAATTCGCTCAAGCAGTCCCCATATTTATTAATACTTATCAGGAGGATGCTTTTAAATTATCTGCTACTCAAGTTGAAGAAAAAATATCTTCCAAGACTAAATTGCTGATCTTAAATAGCCCTAATAATCCTACTGGTGCTGTATATGAAATGGAAGAGCTAAAAAAGATAGCTCAGCTTCTGGTAAAGTATGATATTTATTGTATAGGTGATGAAATATATGAAAAGCTAATTTATGATGAAGCTGAACATTTTACTATTGCTTCTTTAAGTAATGAAGTAAAAGCTAAAACTATTATTATAAATGGTGTTTCTAAATCATATGCTATGACTGGTTGGAGGATTGGTTATGCAGCAGGGCCAGAAGATATTATTTCTGGAATGGGTAAAATTCAGGGACATAGCACTTCTAATCCAAATTCTATAGCTCAAAAAGCTAGCGTGGAAGCCTTAAACGGAAGACAAGAAACTATCGAAGAGATGAGAAGAGAATTCGACCAGAGAAGGAAATATATGGTAGAAAAGCTAAACCAGATAAAAGGAGTTTCCTGTCTTAAGCCTTCTGGAGCCTTTTATGCTTTTCCTAATGTAAGTAAAATATTAGAGAAAGGTGTTAAATATAATGGTAAGAGAATTATTAATTCGTTTGACCTTGCTGATTTTATCTTAAAGGAAGCGGAAGTTGCTTTAATTCCGGGAAGTGCTTTTGAAGCAGAAGGATATTTGAGGTTGTCTTATGCTACTTCTATGGAGGATGTTAAAGAGGGGTTGGATAGAATAGAAAATATTTTAAAATAAATTATGAAAGAAGATCAGTTTGTCGTTTATAAGTTGCAAAAATTAGCTATTTTGCTCAGGATTTTGGGTTTTGATGTCTTATATTCCCAAAATAAAGATTATATACCAGTTATTAATTTAGCTAAAAGAGAAAATAGGATTTTATTATCCAGGGTAAAGTTTTTAAGAAAATTGCCCTGGATTTTTTATCTTAAAGAAGACGATCTTGATGGACAATTAGAACAAACTATAAAAGAATTAAAATTAAAATTAAAAAAAGAAAATATTTTTACTAGGTGTTCAAAATGTAATAATTTCTTACAAGAGATACAGGAAGATGAAGTGAAGAGAGAGATTCCTTTTGACGTTTTTGGTCGAGGTTATTGGTTTAAAAGATGTTTTAATTGTGGGAAAATTTTTTGGAACGGGAACCATATGATAACCTTAAAAGAAAAATTTAAGAAATTAAATATTTTATCTTAATCATTATGAAAGCAGGAGTGGTAGAAGAAAAAGATGAAGTTATTGGATAATCTAAATAAAAAACAGCAGGAAGCGGTAGAAATAAAAGAATCTCCCGTTTTAGTTATTGCGGGGGCAGGTAGTGGAAAAACAAAAGTCTTGACTCATAGAATTGCTTATTTAATTTTTCAAAATAAGGTAAACCCTGGTAATATATTAGCGGTGACCTTTACTAATAAAGCTGCCCAAGAGATGAAAGATAGGGTTGAATTTTTAAGTAAAGATATTTCTGGCAGTAAAATGATAAAAGGTTTGTGGATGGGAACTTTTCATGCTATCTGTGCCCGAATTTTGCGACAGGAGATAGAAACACTGGGTTATGATAAAAATTTTGTTATTTATGATAAAGCCGATCAACTTAGTCAAATTAGAAGGTGTCTTAATATTCTTAATTTAGATAGTAAAAAATATAGCCCTAATGTTATTTCTTCTATAATAGATAAGGCAAAGAATAATTTAGAAGATGTAGAACTATTTGAATATAATGCTGTAAGCTACTTTAAGAAAATTATAGTAAAGATTTACCAACAATATCAAAAAGAATTATTCGAAAACAACGCTCTAGATTTTGGAGACCTAATTTTACTTACGGTGAAGCTCTTGAGAGAAAGACCTGAGATTTTAGAAAATTATCAGAATAAATTTAGGTATATCTTGGTAGATGAATATCAGGATATAAATTTAGCTCAATATCAGTTAATAAAATTACTTTCGGGAAAATATCATAATTTATTTGTAGTAGGCGATCCTGATCAGAGTATTTATAGATTTAGAGGAGCTGATTTAAGTAATATTTTAAGATTTGAAGAAGATTTTCCTCATAGTAAAGTAATCAAATTAGAACAAAATTATCGGTCTACCAAAGTGATATTAGAGGGAGCAACAAATCTCATAAAACATAACCGAAATCGAAAAGAAAAGGAACTTTGGACCGATAAAAAGGGTGGGGAAAAGATAAAATGTTTTGAGGCCGCCAGCGCCCTTGATGAGGCAGTATTTGTAAGTCAAGAGATTATACAATTAAATAATAAAGAGGGCAAAGATTTTAAAGATTTTGCCATTTTATATCGGACTAATGCTCAGTCGAGGGCCTTCGAAGAGGTCTTTAACAAACAGAAGATCCCTTTTAAAGTAATAGGTGGTTTAAGATTTTATGAAAGAAAAGAAGTAAAAGATATTTTAGCTTACCTTCGCTTTATTTATGACCAAAAAGATGAGATAAGCTTTTTAAGAATTATTAATAATACTAAATTAGGTATAGGTAAAATTACTTTAAGTAAAATAGAAGATTTAGCTAAAAAAAATGATTTAAATTTTAACCAGGCTCTAAAACAAGGTTTAAAGGTCCTAAAAATTTCTGCAGACAGAAGAGAAGGAATAAAGAAATTCACTTTTTTAATCGATGAATTTATTGAAAAGAAAAATAAAATTAAGGGTAGTGAACTGTTAATAAAATTAATTCAAGCAATCGATTATTATAAGGAACTTGAAAAAGAAGGAGAATTTAAAGCTCAAAGTAAAATCGAAAATATAAAAGAATTAATTCTGGCAGTTCAAGAATTTGAAGAGAATAATGTGGATAAATCTTTAAGTGCTTTTTTAGAATATGTAGCTTTGATCACTGATATTGACCTTTATAAAGGAGAAGAAGATGTAGTTACGGTTATGACCTTGCATAGTGCCAAGGGTTTGGAATTTCCAGTGGTTTTTATTACCGGTTTTGAAGAGGGCATATTTCCCCATTCTCGTTCCGTAAATAAGGAAGAGGAATTAGAAGAAGAGAGAAGATTATGTTATGTAGGGATGACCAGAGCTAAAGAGAAATTATATTTAACTTATGCCTGGAGAAGAAATTTAAATGGCAACACTCTATTTAATAGTGTTTCTCGATTCTTAAACGAGATCCCTAAACATCTTCAAGAAAAAGTAAGTGTTGAAGAGGTAGAAGAAATTCCTTCACTTAATAAAATAAAGGAAAAGATTGAAGTAGATGTGGGAGATAAAATAAGACATGCAGATTGGGGGATAGGTACCGTACTAGATAAGATAGGTACTGAAAATGATATTTTTATAACTGTGGATTTTAAAAAAGTTGGATTAAAAAAATTGTCGATGAATTATGCACCATTGGAGAAAGTATAATAAATAGCGTAGAGCGGGTAGCGTTTAGCGTATAGAAAACAGTAATAAGTAATATGTAGGGGTTCGATTTATCGAACCCGCAATCTTCTTTGACAATGTATTGTGCCCCCAATGAAAGATGTCCAACAAATCGGGGCGGATTTATCCGCCCCGATTTGTTTTGATAATTTTTCTGTGGCGGGTTTGATGAATCAAACCCCTACTTTCTATACGCTATATTCTTATTTTAATGCTTCTTCATTTATTTCAATAGTTACTTTAGATTTTAATTCTTCTAATAGGTTATCAAAAGCCTCTTTCTGTTTGGTAGGAAGTAAAGTTTGTACTATCTCTTCTTTGACTTCCTCAAAAGTTTTAAGTACTTCTGGCTTTTTATCGGTTACCTTTAAAATATGAAAACCATATTGACTTTTTATAATATCGCTTATATTTCCAATTTCTAAAGCAAAGACGTCATTTTCAATTTCCGGAATTAGGTCACCTTTAGATATATATCCTAAATCTCCTCCTTGGGCTGCACTCGGACCAGTAGATTTTTCTTTGGCAATTTCAATAAAATCTCCTCCTGCTTTTAATTTTTCCAAAATATCCTTAGCTACTTCCTCAGTCTCTACTAAAATGTTATATAAATAAACCTGTTCTTTGGTTATAAAATTATCTTTATTTTCTTCATAGTAAGTTAAAGCTTCCTGATCATCTACTTTTACTTTTCCTATTATTTCTTTTTCTATTAAAGATTGGACTAATATTTGTTCAGTTGTGTTTTTAATCTGTTCTAATACATCTTTATCTTGTTCTAAACCCCTGTTTTTCGCCTCTTGAATTAATAATTTTTCTGAGATTATTTGGTCAAGTACATTCCTTTTAGTAAGCTGAAGTTTATTATTTTCAGGTATTTGATCCCATAATTGATTAAATTCACCCAAAGTAATGGTCTGTCCATTGAAAGAAGATAATATCGTTTCGGAAGGCAGGGTAGTTTCAGTTTTTTCTTCGGAAGGTAGGATAGTTTCAGCAGTATCTGTATTGGTCTCAGTAGGGGATGTTTTTTCTTCAGCAAGAATTGAAATAGGATTAAAATTTAAAAAGACAAATATACCTAAAATAGTAATGAGTAGGTATTTAGAAATATTCTTTTTTTTGTTCATTTAATGACTCCCTTCAAAATTGAAAAATAGATTACTTTTGAATTTTACCATCTTTCAAATTAATTGTAAAGAAAAATAAACTTACCGGGAACCATCTAAAGATTTGATTTTAATTTTAGTTAGTGAGTGATATAATATAAATAAAAATTTAGGTGAGGCAATTTTGGACACCGAAAAATTAGATAATAAAGAAAATAAAGCTAAAGAGAAAGCTTTAGAATTAGAATATGAAAAACAGGATTATATTAAATATCTATTAGATTACTCACCAGATTTTCAAATAATCTTAGATGGTGAAGGAAAAATTAGGAGAGTGAATCAGGCTTTTGAAGAAATTACTGGAAAAAAGAAGGAGGAATTAATTGGTAGTTTTATTTATGAATTCATACCTGAAGAAATAATAAAAAAATTAAGAGATAAAATAATAAAGGAAAAAAGGGTACAGAATATGGAAATAAATGTAAATAGGCCAGGAAGAGAGCTTTTAATTGGTAACTTCTCAGGTGTGGTATTCACTACTAAAGAAGGAGAGACTATTATTTGTCTAAGCGGTAGGGATATTACTGAAAGAAGAAAATTACAACAAAACCTTATGGAGTTAAATGAAAACTTAGAGAAAAAAGTAATGAAAAAAATCAAAGAATTAAGAAAAGTTCAATACCAGCTTATTCAATCGGAAAAATTATCTCTAATCGGAGAATTGGTGACCGGTGTAGCCCATGAGATTAGGAATCCTTTAGCTACCATAAGCCTAATTGTTCAACATTTAGAGAGCAAATATGCTGATAATTACCCAATAGAAAAATTAAAAGCAATTCAAAGAAATATAAATCGCGTAGATAAGATTGTCTATGGCTTGTTAAATTTTTCTCATCCCCCTCGCTCTAATTTTGACTATCACAATATCAATGAAATATTAGAAAGATTAGAGCCGATTTTAAAGCATTTTCTTCCAGAGAATATAAAGATCATTAAAAAATATGATTCAAAATTGCCCCAGGGCTGGTTTGATTCAGATTGCCTGGAACAGGTTTTTTTAAACTTAATTTCTAATGCCATACGGGCGATGAAAGATGGTGGAGAACTTTATATTACTACCAGTTTTGATTCTACCCGAAAAGGAATAATAATAAAATTTGAAGATACAGGGGTAGGTATTCCGGAAGGAAATCTCAAAAAAATATTTAAACCCTTTTTTACTACTTATAAGGAGGGCACTGGTTTAGGTCTCTCTATTTGTCAGAATATCATAAAGGAACATAAGGGTGATATTTCGGTAGAGAGTAAGTTAGGAAAGGGGACAATTTTTACTATTTTCTTACCCCTGGAAAAGAGAAAAGAGAAAAATCGGGGGGGGTAGGTGGTGGATGGGATATAATGACTAAGGCTAATATTTTAATAATTGATGATGAAGTAGATTTATGCCAGAGTCTGCTTGAATTGTTAGAGGAGGAAGAATACCAAGTTTTTATTGCCCATAGTGGTAAGGAAGGTTTGATAAAGGTCAAAGAAAATTTGCCTGATTTAGTCCTTTTGGATATAAAGATGACCGGAATAGATGGGATTGAAACTTTAGAGAGAATAACAGCCATTGATAAGGATATCTCAGTGATTATGTTAACTGCTTATCAGACTGTAGAAACTGCAGTAAAAGCGATGAAACTTGGAGCTTACGATTATATTAGTAAGCCTTTTAACTATGAAGAATTAAAGATAATCATTAAAAGAGCCCTTCAGGCTCATGATTTATCTCAAGAAGTAATTTCCTTAAGGCATCAACTGAGAGACAAATTTAATTTTAAGAATATTATTGGAAAAAGCGATAAAATAAAAGAAGTGCTATATAAGATTGAAAAGGTTGCTCCCACCAATGCTACTGTGTTGATTAGAGGAGATAGCGGTTCAGGGAAAGAATTAATTGCGAAGACTATTCATCAATATAGTCCCAGAAGAGATAGACCATTTATAGCCGTTGATTGCGCCAGCTTGCCAGAGACTTTGATAGAGAGTGAATTATTTGGTCATACTAAGGGAGCCTTCACCGGGGCAATAGCGAAAAAAATAGGTAAATTTGAATTAGCGCAAAGCGGGACACTTTTTTTAGATGAGATTGGTAATTTATCATTTAATATTCAAGCTAAGTTATTAAGAGCACTTCAGGAAGGGGAGATAAACCGCATCGGAGAAAAGTATCCGATTAAAATTGACGTGCGGATGATCATTGCCAGTAATACCAATTTAGAAGAGGATATAAAAAGAGGAACTTTTAGAGAAGACTTATATTATCGTATAAATGTTTTTTCTATCTTCCTTCCTACTTTAAAGGAGCGGAAAGAAGACATACCCTTATTAGCTTTGCATTTTCTAAATCAGTTTAACCCGATATTTGGAAAGAATATTAAGCATATCTCGGAAGAAAGTATGAAGTTGCTGATAAATTATTTCTGGCCAGGTAATGTTCGGGAACTTCAAAATATTATTCAGCAGGCAATTATTATGGCTGAAGATATTATTCTACCAGAGCATTTACCTTTTTATATCAAAGAGAACAAAATAGGGGCAGACCTGATGCCTACCCTCCTATCGGAAAAAGACCAGAGTAATTTCCCTAATGACTTCTCCCTTAAAAAAAATATTAGCCAACTTTCTCGAGATACGGAAAGAAGAATTATTTTAGAAGTTTTAAAAAGAACTTATTGGAATAAGGCTAAAGCAGCTAGATTATTAAAGATAAATTATAAAACCCTCTATCTAAAGATTAAAGAATATGACCTTCACCCTACATAAAGGATATGATTCATTGCAATTCCTGTAGGGGTTCGATTTATCGAACCCGTTAAAAAAAACCCAAATAACTTGGGTCGGATAAATCCGACCCCTACGAAATAAAAATACTGATACAAATTATAAAATATATATGTCAAACACTCTTATGGTTAATAACCCATAATTTATGGTATGAAAACCATAAAATGGTAAGAAAATAAAAATAAATTAAAATGTAGGGGCAGACCTTGTGTCTGTCCCAAACCATTATTATAAATGCATTTGGAGAGATCCG
>PFIP01000104.1 GCA_002782675.1 Candidatus Infernicultor aquiphilus | reverse complement strand
CTTTACCGGTCATAAAGCCCTCTATGGTCCTCCCGGGACAGGAGGGTTGGTCATAGGAGAGAGAGTCGATACTAAGAAATTAATCCCCTTAAAGGTAGGTGGAACAGGTAGCCATTCAGAGTTTGAAGAACAACCAGATTTTTTACCGGATATTTATGAGAGTGGAACACCTAATATAGTAGGTTTAAATGGATTAAAGGAAGGTGTCCGTTTTGTTCTGGCCGAAGGGGTAGATAAAATTCATCAACATGAGAAAAATTTAATTATTCGATTAATAGAAGGGCTAAAGGAGATTCCCGAAGTTACTCTCTACGGAGGAGATTATCGGAAAGAGCAAGTAGCCGTTGTTTCGTTTAATCTCAAAGATAAATGGCCTTCTGAGGTGGGGATGAGGCTTGATGAAGAATATGATATTATGTGTCGGGTTGGCTTGCATTGTTCCCCGGCTACCCATAAAACCATTGGTACTTTTCCCAGGGGTACGGTTCGATTTAGTATGAGTTGGTTTAATACTCTTGAAGAAGTAGATCAAGCAATTATAGCTATAAGAGACATTGCTAAAGGTGCATAACCAAGAGGAGTTTTTACTGATGAAAGATAATTATAGGGTAGTAATATTTTATTCTACCAGTGCAGCTATAAGGACAGAAAGTTTAGCTAAAAAGCAGGGACTTGCGATAAAACTCATCCCAGTACCTCGTCATCTAAGTTCTGATTGTGGTATTTGCTTACAGTTTAATAATGAAGATAAACCGAAAATAGAAAAAATTCTACAAGACGGAAAAGTTGAATATGAAAATATTTATAAAATATAATTTACTTCAAGTAGGGGTATTGCGGATGAAAATCAGTAATATGTGTAATATGTAGGGGCAGACCTTGTGTCTGCCAGTAATATGAGAAAAAGAAACCCATTTATGAAAATATTAAGGATAAATTACAGGAAGTGATGAAATTGAAATTGAGATATAAGATTTGGATAGAAAAGAATGGAGAAAAAGCCTTCGGTGACGGTCCTCTGGATATCCTTAATCGAGTAGAGAGGGCTGGGTCATTAAGGCAAGCTGCAGAAGAGATAAATATGTCTTATTCTCAGGCCTGGAATTTAATAAAAGATTTAGAGGAGAGATTAGGATTTAAGTTATTAGAAAGGAAGAGAGGAGGAGAAAGCGGCGGAGGGTCACAACTTACTGAGCAGGCCAGAGATTTGATGATGAAATTTGAAATATTTCGCCATAAAGCCCAAGAGAGTTTAAATTTGCTTTATAAAGAAATATTTTAACTTTCCCCCTTAAAGGGGGAGGATAAAGGTGGGGGTGTTATTTAAAATATTATGAAAAAGATAGCGGTAGAAAAAGCAGTAGGGACGATTTTATGTCATGACATTACGCAGATCATTCCTGGTCAGTTTAAGGGAAGAGCCTTTAAAAAAGGACATATTATTCAAGGAGAAGATATAGAAAAATTTTTAGAATTAGGAAAAGAACAGATCTATGTATGGGAACCAAAAGCCGGGGAAATTCATGAGAATGAAGCAGCTCTGCGAATAGCAGGAACAATTGCCGGGGAAAATATAATTTATGATGAACCAATAGAAGGAAAGTCTACTTTAAAATCAAAAGTTAAAGGAGTTTTAAAAATTGAGTCTTCTCTTTTAAAGGACATAAATTCAATAGAAAATATTTCTATTGCTTCTCTTCCGGGAAATTTTAAGGTAGAAGAAGGACAAAAGATAGGCGGTGCTCGTATCATACCTCTATTTATTAAGGAAGAAAAATTGAAAAAGATAGAAAATTTATGCTTAAAAAGAGGTAAAGTATTGGCAGTAAAAAATTATAAAAAAATGAAAGCTGCCATTATAACTAATGGTAATGAAATATATAAAAATAGAATTCAAGATAAATTTGGACCAATAATGAAAGAGAAATTAAATTATTTTAGAGCTGAATACCTGGGTCAAACTATTTGTCCTGATGATCTAGAAGAAATAAAAAAAGTAATTTTTCATTATCAAGGAAAAGGAGCTGATCTAATTATATTAACCGGTGGAATGTCAGTTGATCCGGATGATTTAACTCCTGGGGCTATAAGGAATAGCGGGGCGAAAGTAGTGACTTATGGGGTCCCGGTTCAACCAGGGAATATGTTTATGATGGCTTATCTTAAAGATACTGTTCTTTTAGGGATTCCAGGTTGTGCGATGTATTATAAAACTACTATTTTAGATGTAGTATTGCCTCGGATTTTTATTGGAGAAATTTTGACTAAAGAAGATTTTGTAATCATGGGAGAAGGTGGATTTTGTTTAAACTGTGAAGTTTGTCGTTATCCTAATTGTTTTTTCTGTCGGTGAAATAAAAAGGAGAGGGGAAAAAATGGATTTTTATGAGGATATAAAAGAAAAATTTTTTAATCTAATTAAAGATAAAAACCTAATGTCTTTAAAAGTACAAATAGTAAGTGCTAAACCATTAACACCACAAGAGGTAATCGGAAAGCCAGAAAGAAATGATTTTCCTTTATTAAAGGGCAAAGAAGTAATGATTCAAGCAAATTTTAAAGGAAGTTTAGGTCAAGCCTTTACTGATATGCCCGGAAATTATAGTGCTACCCTGAAGGAGATTTTCGAGATGACCTTAGATAATAATTTTAAAAGAGCTGTTTTTATTGCTACTTTAAATGCTGTTTTAAGGTACTTAAAACTTGTTAATAAGACAGTTCACTGCAAAGATAAAGAACCAGGAGATTGTGCTGCTCACCTGGTAGATTATATCAAAGAGCGATTTGATAATCCCCGTATCGCTTTTATCGGGATGCAGCCAGCTATGGTGGAGGCCTTAACTGATCATTTTAAAATTAGGGTAACCGATTTAGATTATGACAATGTAGGTCAAAAAAGAGGTGGGGTATTAATAGAGGATGTTTCTTATACCAAAGAAATCATAAACTGGGCCGATCTAATTATTGCTACTGGAACCACTGCAGTTAATAATACCTTATCTTCACTCTTAGTAAATAAGCCGATTATCTTTTATGGAGTTACTATTGCTGGCCTTGCTTATCTTAAAGGTTATGAACAATATTGTTTTTGTGGCCATTAGAAGTTTTTGATATTACCAGAAATTAGGAGAATATATATAAATGAAGAATTTTTTTATTTTGTTATTAATAGGATTTTTAATCTTGGTTTCCTTGGGCGAAGGTGCCGCACAAGAAGAGACTCCTCTGGGAATGGCGGTAGAATTTATGGACCATGCTGCTTGTGCCTATATCAGTCAGGATAAAGGTTGGTTTAAGGAAGAGGGGCTCAACTTAACTACTTATGAGAGTTATGTGACTGGTATGGCTTTAGCTGCTGCTTTAGCCCGGGGAGATATTCAGGTAGCTTATATTTGCTTAATACCAGCCATAAATGTCTATGCTAATGCAAAAGTGCCAATAAAGATAGTGGCTGGAACACATAAGTATGGATATGGTTTAGTAGTTAATCCTGATAAAGTAAAAATAATCCAGGATTTAGAAAAACCAGATATTCGCCTCGGTTGTGTCAGAGAAGGTGGAGCGGTGGATGTGTTGCTTCATCGGACAATGGACAATTACAATCTCAATAAAGAAAAAATATTAAATAGAATTCAGCGGATGGATCCAGTAAAACAAGTTCTGGCTATAAAGATGGGGCAATTAGATGCTGCTTTTCTCCCTGAACAATGGGCAACTATGGCTGAAGAGTCTGGTTTTAAGATGTTGTTGATGAGTCAGGAGGTCTGGCCTGAGATGCAAGGAAGTGTTTTGGTGGTAAAGGAAGAATTGATCAAGAATCATCCTGATTTAGTAAAGAAGTTGGTCAAAGTTACCAAAAGAGCAACTAATTGGGCTAATCAATATCGGGAAGAAGCAGCAGAGATTATGGCTCGGCAATTACAAATTGCCAAGGGAAGTCTTTTCCCTATAAATACAGCTGAAGAAGCGGGCAGATTAGATATTACCCCTGAAGTCTTGTTTCGCTCGATGGAAAGATTGAAATATACTACTGATATCAATCCTGAGATGGTGCAGGAAACCATAGATTATCTGGCAAAATTGGGCTATATAAAAAGTAGCTTCCCGGCTGAAGATATTTTAGATTTGAGTTTTATAGAGGAATGAAAAGATATAAAATATTAAAATTAAAATGGGAGATAATCCCCATTATTATATTTCTCGGAATATGGGAGATAATTGCTCGCCTAAACTTAATCTCTGGTCATTTTTTCTTTCCTCCCTTTTCTACTATAGTAACAGAATTTTGGTATCTAACCGTTAACGGAGTATTAGGGCCTAATTTTCTAAGTAGTCTAATTAGAGTTCTTGTAGGTTTTTCTACCGGTTCTATTGCCGGGCTATTGATGGGAATTATAATGGGGTGGAGTGAAGTGACCAACAAAGCATTAAGTCCAATCATCAGTCTAATTTATCCTATTCCAGCCTTGGGCTGGCTCCCTTTATTGATGTTATGGTTTGGAATTGGTGAAATCTTGCCGATTACTATAATATTTATCTGCTCCTTTTTTCCTATCCTTTATAATACTGTTACCGGAATTAACAACGTGAATAAAAATTATATCTTTGCGGCCAGGATATTA
>PFIP01000107.1 GCA_002782675.1 Candidatus Infernicultor aquiphilus | reverse complement strand
ATCAATTATTTCTTTACTCCCCGCAATTTGAGAATTAAGTTTTTTTTCATCAGGAGGATTAAGAGGATTATCTTTTATGATTTTTAGTATTTTAGAAATTAATATTTTTTGCTCTGGAGAAATTTTAGGCTTACTAGAGGGCAAAAAGATTATTCCTTTTTCTGAAGCTATATTTTTTGTATTAGTTAATACTTCTATTAAGTGATTAAAAATTTCTGGCTTTAAATAATAAAAATAACTTTGAAATTTATTTAAGGGAAAACCGGTTTGCAAGGGAAATAATTCGTATTCGTGATTTAATTGGTTCATAAATTTTTTAATTTGCTCTTCCCAGTAATTTTTCTCGATTAGCCAGTAATTAGTAGCCATTATCTTTCCTTCTTTGATCAATAATTCAACCATTTCCCGTATTTCTGGGTCCGCATAATTACTATTAGCTAATAAATTATCTTTTTTAATAAAGATAATTTTATTTAATTCGGTTAGAATTAATTCTCTTAAATCAAGTTTTATCCTGGTTTGTAAAAAGTTAATAATAGCTTTATCCTTTAAATTATGTTTAGGGGCTAGGGGGTCAATAATTAATCCACCGCCAATAGTTTTGGAGGGGCTGGGTATTCTTAAAATAAAGCGATCTCCCAAATAAGTTGCTATCGATTCTTTAAAACGTAATTGGCCAAATCCTGTTTCACCGTCTTGCAGATATTTTTTTTCGTCCAGGATTACTTTAGCTAATATTTCTTTGGTGCCGCTGAAAAAAAACACTTCTGATCGATTAATTAAAGAGTATTTTTTTACTTGAGGGAGAAGTTGTATTTGGACATCAATATTCTTACTGGCTCTGATCTGCTTCGTTCCAAAGACAATGTCTCCTCTATGGAGCTCACTTTTTTCTATTCCTACTAAATTAAGGGCTACTCTGCTACCCGGAAAGGCACTTTCCACTTTTTCTTTATAACTTTGTAAATTTCTAATTCGGGTTTTTCTATAAGAAGGGAAAATAATTACTTCCATCCCGGTATGAATGGTTCCTCCTATTAAAGTACCGGTAATTACTGTTCCACTTCCTTTAACCTTAAAGACTCGGTCAATGGATATTCTAGGCTTCCCAATATCTCTTTTTGGTTTTATCTTAGCTATCAAATTTTGAATAGCTGATTTTATTTGCTCAATTCCTATGTTCTTTACTGCACTTACTTTTATTAGGGGAGCATTAAAAAAATTAGTATTTTTTAACCTTTCTTGGATTTCTTTTTCGACCACCTTTAATCTATTTTGGTCTACCAAATCAACTTTGGTTAGAGCGATAATGCCGTATTTTATATTAAGGAGATCTATTATTTGGAAGTGTTCTTCAGTTTGTGGCATCCAACCTTCATTGGCATCAATGACTAAAATTACTGCATCGATACCGGTTGCCCCGGCGATCATATTCTTGATCAGATTTTCATGGCCGGGTACATCAACTATTCCAATTTTTTCTCCGGAAGGAAGTTTCATCCAGGCAAATCCTAAATCAATGGTCATTCCTCTTTCTTTTTCTTCGGGCAAACGATCGGTATCTATGGAAGTCAGAGCATAGATTAAAGCTGTTTTACCATGATCAATATGCCCAGCGGTACCTAAAATAAACATAAAAACCTCTTTAAATTTTTAGGAGATAAAATCAATATTTTGTTAATTTTATTTCATTTTGGAATAAACTGATTTAATAATTTTTATGACTAAATTATCATCAGAGGAGTCAAAACAGCGAGGATCTAAAACAAAATTTTCTTTTTCTTTTCTTCCCAGGAGAGGAGAACTACCTAAGCGTAATTCTTTAGAAAAAATTTCCACCGGACCAGGGGGTTTTATAATTACTAATTTAGTCGGTAAACTTTGTTCCGGTAAAGAACCTCCCCCGATGGCGGTTTGCCCTTCTTCTAGGAAGGCAGGAATATTTTCATTTTTTAATTTTTGGCAGATATTTTGGCTACGCGCATCAATTTTTTCTAAGGGACAGGAAATCATTTTCCAGATGGGAATTTTTTCGGTAGCCTCATTTTTTAGATAATATAATAAAATTTCTTGAAGTATAGTTAAAGTTATTTTATCTACTCTTAAGGTGCGAAACAGTGGATGTTGAGAAATTTTTTTTAAATAAATTTCCTTGCCACAAATAGCTCCTCCTTGAGGGCCTCCTAAAAGCTTATCGGTACTAAAACAAACCAGATCAGCGCCAGCTCGAATATTTTCTTGCACCGTAGGTTCATGTTTTAAACCAAATTCTTCCGTATTTAAAAAGGTGCCACTACCTAAGTCCATTACTACTGGCAAATTGTATTTTTCCCCTATTTTTTTAAGCTCTTTAATCTCAACTTGGTGAGTAAAACCGTTCATCTTAAAATTACTTTGGTGAACTTTTAAGAGTAAAGAAGTATGGTCATTAATCGCTTTTTCATAATCTTCAATAAAGGTTTGATTAGTTGTTCCTATTTCTCGAAGATAAGCACCACTTTGTTCTAATATTTCCGGGATACGGAATCCTCCTCCGATTTGAATTAATTCTCCTCTGGAGACAATGACTTCTTTATTTTTAGCCAGAACATTTAAGATCAAAAATATAGCTGCCGCATTATTATTAACGATTAAACTATTTTCTGAATGACTAAGAATACCAAGTAATTTTTCAACTATTTTTCCTCTTTTTCCTCTACTGCCTTCTACCAGATCATATTCTAAATTAATATAACCTGGTAGAGAGTTTTGAATAGAGGCAAGTATTTCTTTACCCAAGGGTGCCCGACCTAAGTTAGTATGGAGAATTACTCCACTGCCATTTATAACTCTTTGTAAAAAAGTAAATTTCTCTTGGTCAAAATATTCTTTAATTTTGTTTATCCTTTCTTCTGCTGAATATAAGGGGATATTTTTAGACCTATTTTTTTTCTCTTCCGAGATAACTTTTCTTACTATGGGGGTAAGCATTTTTTGGGAATATTTTAGTATTAAAGGTTGTAGGTTTTTATGTTGTAAAATTTTTTCTACACTCGGAATCCCGGATAGTAATAAATTTAAATTATTATTTTCTGTTTTATTTTTCAATTAATAAGGTTATCTCCTTGGGGTTAAAATTTAAAATAGGGACACATCCCATTTATTTTGGCGGGAGGGGTAGGAATCGAACCCACCGCAGCAATTACCATTAATTACCGCCCACGGATTTGAAGTCCGCAAGGCCCACCAGAGCCTATCCGCTCCCTTCTTGTTTTATTATAAATTGAAAGGTAAAACTTTACAAGTAAATATATTAGAGTATTGAGTATTGAGTAAAGAACAGTATTGAGTAAAGAACAGAGAAAGAAAAAACAAGAAATATAATTATTTTTTTATTTTAGAAAAAAAGAGGAATTTTACTAATTTTGTAGAATATAAATAAAAGGAATATAATTTTGATAATTAAGGAAAATAAATTTACTAATTATAGGCAGTAAATACATAAGAAAAGGAAACTTGATATGAAAATAGGATTGTATCATTTGATTTCAGAAATGAATAATGAAGCATATATTGATAGTACCTTAAAGAGTTTTATGTTTAAAATTGAAGAAAAATTAGCTGAAAAATTTGAAAATATAAATTTAAAAAATATTAATGAAAAAGATTATTTTCCTCTTATTTTTATAAAATCCGGTGGGGTAGAAGGAAAATTTAAGCAGTTTTTTAAACTAATCAAGGGACCTTATCTACTTTTATCCAGCGGTTTACATAATTCTTTGGCTGCTTCTTTGGAGATTGCCTCTTTTTTAAGACAGCAGGGAGAAAAAGTAGAAATACTCCATGGTGATAGCGATTATATTGCCCAAAGAATAAAAGAGCTTAAAAAAGTTTTTGAAATAAAAAATAAGTTATCTACTTTAAAGTTAGGAGTAATTGGTTCACCTTCCGATTGGCTTATCGCCAGTGAGGTAGATTATAAGAAAGTAAAAGATACTTTAGGAATTTCATTAATAGATGTTGAAATGGATGAATTAGTCAAAGAAATTGAGCAAAAATACCGTTTTGATCATCCCAAATTAAATGATATTAAAAATAAAAAATTTGATAGTAAATCAATCGAAGGAGCATTAAAAATTTATAGCGGGTTTAAAGCTATTATAAACCAATATAAACTTGACGGTATTACGGTAAGATGTTTTGACTTGCTGGAAATTTATAAGAATACCGGTTGCCTTGGTCTATCCTTATTAAATGATGAAGGAATTATAGCCGGCTGTGAAGGGGATATTCCTGCTCTTGTTTCTATGGTTATTTTGCATTATTTGACTGATGAACCTGTTTTTATGGGTAATTCTTCCAGCTTGGATCTAAATAAGAACGAAATAACTCTTGCTCATTGCACTTTACCCTTAAATATGGCTGATAAATATTATTTTGATACTCACTTTGAGTCGGGGTTGGGAGTAGGAATAAGAGGAATAATCAGAGAAGGAGAAGCGACTATTTTTAAATTATCCGGAGGCGGTCATAATTACTTTGTTTCGGGAGGAGAGATTATAAAAAATTTAAAGGATAGAAATTTATGCCGAACTCAGATAAGACTAAAATTAAAGCAAGATGTAAAATACTTTTTGCAAGAATCTATCGGTAACCATCATCTGATTTGCAGAGGAGACTACAGTAAATTGATAAGAG
>PFIP01000093.1 GCA_002782675.1 Candidatus Infernicultor aquiphilus | reverse complement strand
TCGTCTAAAATCAATATGGGGGGATCGTGAATAATACAGCGAGCAATAGAGAGTTTCTGTTTCATTCCGGTGGAAAGTTTATGTACTCTAACCTCTTGAAAATCTTCCATATCTAAATTATGAAATATTTCAGCCATTTTTTTTTCAATAATTTTATCTTCCATCCCGTTAATTCGGCCAAAAAATTTTATAGTCTCTCGAGGGGTAAAACGGTCGTATAACCCTGTTTCGCTGGATAAAAATCCTATCTGCCTTCTTACTTTATTAGCATCCTTAACCACATCAAATCCATTTATTATAACTTCCCCTTTAGTGGGGAGCATCATAGTAGCTAAAATCCGTAAAGTGGTAGTTTTACCTGCTCCATTAGGACCTAATAATCCAAATATCTGCCCCTCTCTACAGTTAAACTTCAGATTATTAACTGCTACTATCTTACCTCTTTTTTTATCATTGAATATCTTAGTCAATCCTGCGACCTGGATCATTCTTTCTATTAAAATCCTTCCTTTTAAATTGTGAATCTTATCGAGTTAACACCCCCTCCCTTCCCTCCCCCTTAAAGGGGGAGGGTTTGGGTGGGGGTTAAAAAATAAAATTCCTATACAATTAAATTAAAAATTTAAAGCGAAAAGCAAAAAACTTATATAGTGTAGAGCGTAGGTCGGATTTATCCGACCCAAGACGGGCTTGATAAATCAAGCCCCTACCTTCTAAACACCATCCGCTAATAATTTTCTGACTCCTGAATTCTGGTTCCTGATTCCTATTTTATTTTACGAGATGCGAATAAGGCTTATATGCCTCCGATCAATCTATTTAAATCATCCTTAAGGCATTAGCAATCTCTTCTTTTACTTCCCTATCTTCTTCTATTTTTAGAGCCTTTTCTAAAGAAAATTTTGCTTTTTTTCCTCCCATTTTACCCAGCGCCCAGGCGGTATGACCTCTCACCATCGAGTTGTCATCTTCTTGTAAGACTTTTATCAAAGGATTAACCGCCCGAGGATCGCCGATATTTCCTAAAGCCAGAGCGGCATTTCTTTTAATTGCTTCTCTGGGTCTCATGGCAATCTGGTTATAAGCAAAAAACCTTTGATATTCTTCTTCGCTAATTTGTAATAGTGGTATTAAGGGAACGCTTGAACTGATATATCCATATTTGGGCTGGTATTTTCTGGGTTTTATCTTAATATTTTTTGGGCAAACCTCCTGACAGGTGGTGCAACCATATAATCTATCTCCCCAGACTTCTCTGAAAGCTAGAGGTACTTTCATTGGTCTTTCGGAAATATATTGCAGACACCTGGTGCGATCGACTAGATAAGGAGAAACTATGGCTTGAGTGGGGCACAAATCTAGACATATTTTACAATCACCACAGCTTTGGAGAAGCGGAGCATCTGCCTGTAATTCTAATTCAGTAATAATTTCTCCCAAGACTACCCAGGAACCAAATCTTTCGGTAATAATTATACCATGCTTTCCATACCAACCAACCCCAGCTCGTTCGGCAATTGGCTTTTCCACCAAAGATACATAACAAGATTTATTTTTAGATTTATATTTAAAATCACTTCTTTGATTTATAAAATCAACTATCTTTTTTAATTTTAATTTTAAATCATAATAGAAATTACCAACATCATATTTAGCAATTTTTCCACAAAGTTGTTTTTTATCGGTTATATTTTCTGTCTCTTCTATCAAATAATCTTGAGCCACACTAATTATAGACTTTGCTTTTTTTAAAATACTCTTCGGATTACATCTTTTTCCAATTCTGTTTACCTGTGGGTTATTAGATGAAATATTTTTCGAAGCATAATAATCACTTTTAGGAATATAGCCCTTTTTTATATTTTCTATAATCTGCTTTTCTGTTTCCGGAAAGTCTTCAGCATTAGTAATTCTAATTATCTCCAGGTCAATTTCTGGTCCTAACTCTTTTATCTGTTCAGTTAATGACATAAACCCCCCATTAATTATTTTTTAAATGCCTGAACCATAATGATTATACCCAGTGCAATTACAATTAAAGGCCATAAATTACCCCAAACCACCCAGGGGAAAAGACTGCCAGATAGAAAAATTACTCCAATAATTATTACAATTATACCTCCCCAAATCCTTCTATTTCTTTCTGTATTATGGTTAGATTCCTTTGATTCAAAATGCCCTTTAACCTCTTCTATAACATTCTCAGCGCCTTTCTTAATCTTTTCCTTTATTTTTTCTCTCTTTTCAAATTTTTCATCAGATTCTTGTTCCGGATTTTTGGGGATTACAATCCAGGCAATAATATAAGCAATAACTCCTGCACCGCCTAAAAGGACAACCAATACCGCTAGTAATCTAACCAGGGTAGAGTCAACATCAAAATATTCAGCAATCCCTCCACATACACCTCCAACCATACAATCCTTACTTGATCTAAAAAGTTTACTTCTCATAATTCATTTCACTCCTTTTATAATATATAATTCATCTCCCAATTAAATTAGTCGTCAGTATATCGTATCGCGTATTGCGTATCGCGTGAAGATTTATCCCCCTCACCCGAAACCTCTCCCTCCAAGGAGAGGGAATAAAGACGAGGTAATTTCTTCATCAGGTAGGGGTCGAATTTATTCGACCCGGAACGGGTTCGATGAATCGAACCCCTACATATCACTCGTCACTTATTACACATTACCAATCACTCTACTCACCAAACGCTATTCGCTATCTTTACAATTTGTACCCAATTTTTCTTAAAAACTCTTTCCTCTCCTGGACATCCTTATCTGTTTCCACTCCTTTAGGTGGATATCCATCAATCACTCCTAATACTCCTCTTCCCAAATCGGTTTGAGCAATTATAACCTCAACTTGATTGGCTGTAGCACAGAATATGGTGCAAATTTCAGGACAATTTTTAATACTATTTAATATATTAATAGGGAAAGCATCTTTTAAGATAATTACAAAAATATGCCCTGCTCCGATAACTTTTACATTTTTTATGGCTAAAGATTTTAATTCCTGGTCATTTCCTTCTGCTCTAATTAAACAAGGACCTGAGGCTTCATTAAAAGCCAGACCAAATTTTATTCCCGGCACTGCGTTAAACATCACTTCATAAAGATCTTCTGTAGTTTTAATAAAATGAGTCTGACCAATAATTATATTGGCATCCTCAGGAAATTCCATTTTTATTATCTTCAATTCCATTTATATCACTCCTTTTTTTATAATATTCTTCACTAAGATCTTTTCCCTTTTTATTTTTCTCCTTTACTGCCTTATCTTTTTTATTATGCTATAATTATTCATATTTTACCATAGTTTATATAAAAAATTTAGTACTAATTTCAACTTGAGGAGTCTTATAATGAATTTCTTAACCAAAATCCGTCAATCCTTATTCCTGGCACAAAATGTTTCTGTATTATCTTTTACAGTTTTTCTTGTGGTAACTACTTTTTTTACCTGGTATCCTATTCTTCCTATTTATCTTTTAGAATTAGGAGCAAACGATTTTCAAGTAGGATTTTCTTACACCTTGCTTGCTCTTTCTTATGCCCTAATGCAATTTTTAGGAGGAATACTTTCTGATATTTTCGGAAGAAAACGGTTAATAATTATTCCCACCTTTGCCCTTCCGCTTTGCTATTTTTTAGCCGCTAATTCTTCTCATTGGACAACTTTAATACTTTTTTTGATCATCGCTAATAGCTTAAGCGCCCTTCAACTACCTTCTTTCTATTCAATGATTGCTGAATCTGTTCCAAAAACAAAAAGGGGGATAGCCTATAGTATACTTGAACTTTTTGCAATTTTAGGAATGACTATTGGTCCGGCTATAGGCATAATATTGATTCCACGAATAGAAATAAAATATTTATTTTATCTTAGTTCTCTTGCTACCTTTTTATGTGCTCTGGTTAGAATGCTCTGGCTAAAAGAAACTCATCACTATCAGACAAAAATTAATAAATTTGATTCTTTTAAAAAACTATTTAATAAAAAGATGTTACTTATTATTTTAGCTCTTTCTTCTCTTTTTCTTCTATTTAATCTTACTACTAACGGACCTTTTATATCACTATATGCCAATGAAGTAATGGGTCTTGATAAATCCAAAATTAATTTATTTTTTGCTCTAGGAGGACTTGCTGCAGTTTTTTACAGTCTCTGGGGAGGAAAAATCATTGATAGATTAGGCAGCAAGAAAGTGTTGTTATCTAGTACATTGGGTCTTGGAATATTTATACTTTTATGGAGTTTAAGTACTTCATTATGGTTAATTATCCTTCTTTTTGCCATATCATACATTTTTTATCAGAGCTGTCACATTGCTTATGATTCATTTCTTGCCGATATATCCCATCAACAATCAAGAGGATTGGTAATCGGTTTTATCGGCACTTGCGCTGGTTTAATCGGTTCTATCGGACCTTCCCTGGGAGGATATTTAAAAACCCAATGGGGAGCTCAATCACCCTTCTGGGCTGGACTAATATTTGCTCTAATAACCTTGCTCTTACTTACCCAGGTAAAAGAATAAAGCTATAAAAAAATTAACCTATTTTTATCCAGTCTGATTTTCTTATAAGCTTTACTTTATTAAATCAATATTTTCGGTTATAATTGTAAAGATAGCGTATAGCGGATAGCGTTTAGGAAAATGCAGTAATAGGTAATGTGTAATGAAGTGATAAAGAAAGAGTTAATTGGTTAATTGGTTAAGAAAATTAAATGCCATCCTTCTCGTAGGACAGACACAAGGAGGACAAGATGCGAAAAGAAGATAAAAAGGAAGTAAAAAATTATAAAGCCATATTTTTTGATTTTGGCGGAACCTTAATGGACGCAGAAAGTGATAATATTGCTCATTTTCACATGATGAAAGCGGTTATTAAAAAATATAACCTTCCTGCCTCACCAGAAGATTTAGTAATTAGATATAATTCATTTTTATTTACTAAAGATATGACTTTGCTTGAGGTTAATCCCCAAGAAAAATCTTTTACCCCTCTTCTTAAATCAACCAAAAGAGCCTTTGAGGGAATACTTTCCAAGTACGATATTACACCTTCTATTGAAGATTTTTACTGGTTTAAAGAACTATACTTTGAAAATCATAAAAAATATATAAAATTATTTCCAGAAACCTTTGAAATCATCGAACAAATTAGAAATAATGACTCTATCCATCTAGGGATTATCAGTGATATAGATAATGACTATATGGATTTTCAATTTAATGTCTTTGGCATTAAAGAAATGTTTGACTCTATTACCACTTCAGAAGAAGTTCAAATCTACAAACCGGAAGCAAAAATCTTTCAGGTTGCCTTAAATAAAGCCAAATGTCAGGGAGAAGAATCCATTATGGTGGGTGATTCTTACAAAAAAGATATTATTGGCGGAAAAAATATGGGAATGACTACTATCTGGATAAATACATTCTCTGGAGATAATACTGATAAGAATAAAGCAGACTTTATAGTCACTCACTTAAAAGAAACATTCCCTATCCTTAATAATCTTATTAAATGACCTCCATCCTGTTTCTACCCTTTCTTTTAGCCTGATAAAGGGCTTGATCAACCTTGTATATTAAATTTTGTGGACTGATGCTCCCCTGAAAACAGGAGGTTACTCCTAAACTCGTGGTTATTTTCCTATTAGGATTATTAAGATGGTCTTCTTCATTCTTGAAGTTATATTCCTCTACTTTAATCCTGATTCGTTCGGCTATTTTCTGGGCTTCTTCTCTGTCAGCTTCTGGGAGAATAATAATAAATTCCTCACCGCCATATCGTCCTACTATATCTATTTCCCGAACATTAGCTTTTAAAATATTAGCTAAAACTTTTAAAACTTTATTTCCTTCTGGATGACCATAGGTATCATTGAACTCTTTAAAGTGATCTATATCTGCCATAATTAAAGCTAAAGGTCGTCTAAATCTTTGGGCTCTTTTTGTTTCTTCCTCTAAACGTTCTTGGAGATATCTAAAATTATAAAGGTCGGTTAAACCATCAGTGATAGATAGACTCTTTATTTCTTGATGTAGTTGAGCATTCTGGATGGCTATAGCCGCTTGATTGGCAAAGGCAGAAAGAAGTTGTAAATCATCTGTATTAAAAACATTACCTTCCCTCTTATTATAAGCGTTAATTACTCCTATCGCTTGGTTTTTTATCTTCAAGGGAACATTGATTATAGATTTTAATTCCACCTCTATCTCTTCAAACTTTTTAAACCGCAGATCCTTAGCCCCTTCTTTTATTAATAAAGGCTTACCCTCTTTAAAGACCCAACCGGCAATCCCTTCCCCTGGCTTAATTCTGACCCCAGAAATAGTTCTTTTGCTTAAACCTACCGAGCTTTTAATATATAATTCCTCACTCTGAGAGTCAAAGAGCATCAATGAGCCTCGCTCGGCATCTACTATCTGGATAGCTTTCTGAATGATTAAATCCAGCACTCTATCCAGATCAGGGTTGCTATTTATCTCTGAAATTATCAACCTCAAGGCAGATAACTTTTTAGCAAGTCTCCGCCGCTCCTTATTTAAAACAACAACCTCTCTTTTCAGCTTTTCCATTTCTGCTTTTTCTTTATTTTGGTTTAACATTAGCCTCCAACCTCTGAAAATACTCAAAATTGAGATTTATCCGATTCAATGATATAAAAAATATCATCCCATTCACATCCCAGTGCATCTAACATTCTTCTTCTTACTTTAGCTGTAGGGATTCTTTCTCCATTCAGATATAAAGTAATCATACTGGAAGAATAGCCTATTCTCCGTGCAAGTTCGGTGAAATTCCAATTTTTTCTGGCAAGAATATTTATCAAATTATTTTTTTTAATTCCAACTTTTATTTTATAAACCATAGGCGTTATGAGTTATTTCTAACATTAGTAAGAATTTTATCACTAAAAATTACATTTATTAACGTTTTTTAAAATAATTTTTACTTTTTTTTACAATTATATCAGAAAAATATTATATAATAACAATTGCAAGCAAAAAGATATTGAGGTAACGTTAATGGAAATAGGATCATATTTAAAAGAATTAAGGTTAAAAAACAATTTTACCACTAAGCAAGTAGAGCTCAAAACTGGCATATCTAACTCATACATTTCCTTAATTGAAAGGGATAAGAGAAAGCCTTCTGCCGGAATATTAAATAAACTGGCTAAAGCTTATCAGGTTAAACCAGAAGATCTTTTATACCTTATGGGTTATCTTCCTCCTATAAAAACCAAAGATGATTTCAAACAAATTCCTATCTACAATATTATCTCAACAGGAAAACCTTCTTCTATTTCAGAGAATATAGAAGGATATAGTCCAATTCCTCCTGGGCTGGAAACTCTTCCCATGAAAGATCTTTTTGCTATCCGAGTAAAAGATAAAAGTATGATAGGTAAAAGAATTGAAGAAGGCGATATTGTAATTATAAGAAGGCAAAACGATGTAAGTAATGGAACTATTGCCTTAATTTCATTGAATAACGAAATTACCATAAAAGGAATAGTAAAGCAAAATAAATATATTATATTACAAAGTACTAATTTAGATCATTCCCCCATTTTAGTAAAAGAAACCGATAACTTTAATATTGTTGGGAAAGTTGAATGGGTAATGCATAAATTTTAAAATTGATCTCTTCAATAATCTAATTTCGCATTACTATAATCTAATCAATATGGTCTAACTTTGGCTTACCTTCCTAAATTTTTATTAACAAATAATTATAGTATGTTATAATTATTTAAAAAATTAATAAATTAACCATTAACTGAATAATAAAAATTTATAAAGGGTTATTATGTGGCCAAATCAAAAAATATCACATTTTCTTATAAATAAAAATAAGAGTTTGTTGGTAATCTTTATATTATCATTATTCTTATTCATACCTATGTCCTATCACAATGTTTATCAAATCAACAACAATATAGTTTATGCAGAAGAAACGGTTATTCCTATTTTGACTTATCATAATTTCACTAAAGATGAAGGCAGCAGCTATAGTATTAATATTATAGAATTTGAAAAACAGATGAACTATTTAGCCACTCATAATTATTCGGTAATCTCTCTTTCGGAATTGCTTAAAGGGTTAAAAAATGGTCAGCTTCCACCAAAACCTGTAGTAATAACCATTGATGATGGCTTTAAATCTACTTTTACTTTAGCTTACCCTGTACTTAAAAAATATAACTTCCCAGCTACCCTATTTATATACACCGATTTTATTGAAAGAAACAGCAACAGTCTTACCTGGGGAGAGATTAAGGAAATGACTGAAAACAATTTAGAAATTGGCTCACATACTTTAAGCCATTGTAATCTACTTCAATATAAAGAAAATGAAAATTACGAAAATTATTTGGCTCGAATCAAAAAAGAAATTTTTCTATCTAAAGAAATTTTAGAAATTAAAATAGGGGGTAAAGTAAAATTCTTTGCCTATCCCTATGGAGTTTATAGCCCAACCATTATAAATTTAGTTATTCAAGCAGATTACGAAGGGATTCTTAATGCAAACATTATGAATAATACTCTTAACGCTGACCCTTTTTCATTAAATCGACAGATTATATTTGGAAACAACTCATTTAATTCTTTTATCCAGATATTAAATCAACAACCTCTTCACACTTCCAAAATCTTTCCTGATGACGGTATAATAGAAAGTGATCAATTTATAAAGATCGGTGCAATTTTAGAGGATAATAACTATGATGTAAAAACTCTATCTATGAAATTAGGTGGAGCAAAAGTAGGATTTACTTTTAATCCAGAAAACAATGAAATCTCTTTTACTTCTTCTAAACCTTTAATCAAAAAATCTTATATTATAAATATCTCTGCACTCGATAAAAATAGTAATTACCTTAGAAAAAAATCCTGGTTAATTACTATTAAATAGCCAGGATTTTATGAGCATATAATTTATAAAAAAGTTTTATT
>PFIP01000164.1 GCA_002782675.1 Candidatus Infernicultor aquiphilus | reverse complement strand
GTTAGCAAAGGGATATGGAATATATATTTATACCGGAAGTTATATTTTAAAGGAGAAAGAAGCAATTTATAATGCTGGTTCTCTCTTTGGCTCTAATGGAAATTTAATAGGAACTCAAAAGAAAATACACCTTACTGATTTCGAGGTTAAATTAGGAATGAAAAGAGGCAATAAAATGGAGGTTTATTCTTTACCTTTTGGTAAAGTAGTATGCCCTATTTGTATGGATGCTACTTACTTTGAGACTTTCCGTATCGCCAGAGAGATAGGAGCAGATATGGTTATTTTGCCTATTGCTAATTTAGAAGAATATACTATATGGAAGGCCCTAAGAGGAATTTGGCCCAGAGTACAAGAATCATATCTGTATGGTTTAAAGTCCTCCTTAAATGGATGGATTGCCGGGATGCATTTTACCGGAAAGGCCGGCGTATTTGCTCCTTTATTAATGACTAAAAAAAAAGATGGAATTTTATCTTTATCTTCCTCTTATGAGGGAAATCAACTGATATCGGCTAATTTAAACCTAAAAAGATTGTATGAGGCAAGAGAAAAAGCAGAGTATCATGAAGATAAAAATGTTGAGTTTGAAGAGAAATATATCGAAAAAACCTATGGTGTGAATTAATAGTAGGATTTCTAAGAAAGGAGAAAGAGATGGAAGAATTTAAGGGTAAAAGATTTTTTCTGTACAACCTGTCCACAACAGGATGGGTATTGTTAGATTCGATCTGGTTGACTTTTTCTATAGCCTTTCTACTTCCCCCCAAAGAGAAGGTAGCAGAAGGTATGATCCTCTTTGTTTCTAATGAGAGGTTTTTCGGAATTATTACTGTGTTGGGAGCAATGATGTTCTTTGGAAGGATAGTAGATGCTATTACTGATCCATTAGTGGCTTCCTGGTCTGACCGCTCCACCTCAAGATTTGGCAGAAGGAGATTTTTCCTTATTATAGGCGGACTTCCTCTGGCAGTATCTACAGTTCTGATATTCTTCCCACCTGTAGTCCATACTTCATTCATTAATGGTATCTATCTGGCTATTGTTTTTGGTTTCTACTTTTTTTTCTTTACTGTATATGTCGTTCCCTATCTTGCCTTAATTCCTGAACTCGGTCATAATGAAAAAGCTCGGATTGGTATTGCCACAGCTCAAGGATACTTCTCTCTAATTGGTTCAGCAATAGTGATGATTGGCGGACCTCTTCTTTTGACTTTATTTATGCAGAACACTGATTATGTAGGGTCTTACCGGAAAATGGTTATTTGTCTGGCTACTCTCGGAGCACTATTATTATATACCGCTGTATTTGCGGTAGATGAGAAAAGATTCTCCAATGCCAGGCCCAGCCAAGTTTCCCTGATTGATTCCTTTAGAAAAACAGTGACGAATAAGGCTTTTATTATCTATCTTCTTGCTAATATGTCTTTATGGTTTCTTTTTAATATTGTCCGTTCATCTGCTATACCTATTGTAATTACTCTGATGGGTGCTGATGAGGCCTTTGCCAGTAATATATTTACTATCCTCTTTGTTATTGCTGCTATCTGTTTCCCGCTTGTGGGATTTTTAACGAGGATTCGAGGGAAGAAAACGATTATGATTATAAGTCTTGTTTTATTTTCAATATTTTCTATTTTTCTATCCCTCACCGGTCTGACCCCGGTAAATCCTAAGACATGGGGACTAATTTTTGTAGGACTTATGGGCTTTCCTACCGCAGTTCTAATAATTATTCCCAATGTGATTCTTTCTGAACTTTGCGATGTTGATTATAAAAAAACTGGAGAGAGAAGAGAAGCTATGTATTTTGGGGTTCAGGGTTTCTTTATGAAACTCAATTTAGGACTTTCGACTGCAAGTCTTGCTCTTTTATATTCTATTTTCGGGAAAGATATCAGTAATCCCCTGGGAGTAAGATTAGCTCCGGTATTGGGAAGTATAGTAGCTTTCTTAGGGCTTATAATTATGACCCGGTATCCGGAAAAACAAATTAAAGATCTTCTATCAAAATAATTTTATAAAATATTGCTTGATTTATAATTATCAGCAAGAGAAGGGTTTTTCTAGCCCTGGTAAAAGAGAGAAATTACTATTTTAGATAGGATTTAAAAGTTTTATCAATAATTAGAAAGAGGGGTTGATTATAAAAAATAGAACCGTCCCCTTTTTCTATGAGGGCACTGAAAAAAGAATACAAAAAATGTGAAAACAATTAGGGTCCCTTGACTAAATTTTAAAAGTAGTGTATTATACTAAAAGATAATAATATAATACTTAAAATAAGTAATGAAAAAAGTAATCTCCAAAAATTCAATGAATTATTATACTAAAGTTACCTGCAAGTTACTATCAAACAACGAAAGGGGGGATGTATCTTTCTAAAAACGTAAATTTGGCTAACACGAATTGCGATGCAGAAAATTTAGTTCTTGCTTTGGGTACAAGTATTACAAATTTTAATTTTATGTTTAAAGGAGATTTTTATTATGAAAAAATTTAGTATCACTTTATTAACGATTGTATTGTTCGTGGTATTAGGCCTCTCGGTTTTTGCTGCAGATACACCTATAAAGATTGGTTTATCATTTTCTGATTTTACTCTTGAAAGGTGGGTAAGAGAAGCAGCTGACATGACTGAGTTAGCGCGTAAAGCTGGTGCTCAGGTTATAGTCCAAGAGGCTAATCATGATCCAAAGATACAGAATGACCAGATTGAGAACATGGTTCTTCAAGGGGCAAATGTTATTATTATTGTTGCAGAGGACGGTGCAGCTGCAGCGACAGCAGTAGACGCAGCAGCAAAAGCAGGAGTTAAATGCATAGCATATGATAGATTAATCAAATCGCCTAATGTGTCAGTTTATATTTCGTTTGATAATGTTGAGGTAGGACGAGCTGAGGCAAGAGGAGTATTAGCGGTGAAGGATAGTGGAAGATTTGCACTTCTTGGTGGAAGCCCAACAGACAATAATGCTGTACTCGTTAGACAAGGACAGATGGAAGTTCTTAAGTCTTACATTGATAGTGGTAAGATCAAGATAGTTGCTGATCAGTGGGTACCTAATTGGGATACGACTGAAGCACTTAAGATTATGGAGAATATGCTTACTGCCACAAATAATCAGATTGATGCGGTAGTTGCTTCAAATGATTCAACAGCACTTGGTGCAATCGAAGCCCTGAGAGCTCAAGGTCTTACTGGAAAGGTCCCAATTTCCGCGCAAGATGCCACAGCAGCTGGTTGTAATGCTGTAGCTAAGGGAGAGCTTACTGTGAGCGTATACAAAGATATAAGACTTCTTGTTCCATTGGCAATTGACATAGCTATGAAGTTAGCTAAAGATGAAACGCCAGAAGGACTAAAAAATTTCACATTTGCCGTACTTACTGGAGATAAAAACTTACCAGGATCTGTACCTTGTAATTTTTTAAAAGTTGTAGGGGTAACCAAGGACAATCTCTATGATGTAGTTGTTAAGAGTGGTTATCAGAAATACGATGAAGTGTATAAAGATATTCCTGAAAAAGATAGACCACCAAAAATCTAATTACTAAAAAAGTGCACCACAGATTATTATTAATATCTAATATCTGCGGTGCACTCAATTTTTATAAGTGAAAACTATAAAAAGTCAACCCTTTATGGGGGGTAATAATATTTTGAAAGATGAATGCATTTTAAGAATAGAGAGTGTAACAAAAGACTTTCCAGGCATTAGAGCATTATCAAATGTTTCCTTTAAAATAAAAAAAGGAGACATTCATGGTTTGTGCGGGGAAAATGGTGCTGGGAAATCTACTTTAGTGAAAATTCTTGCAGGAGTTTATCCTCACCATACTTACGAAGGGAAAATTTACTTTAATGATAAAGAGCTAAAATTTACCAGTTCTTCTATTGAAGAGGCAATCAAAGAAGGAATTGCTACCGTTTATCAGGAACCTGTTCTTGTTCCTCAAATGACAGTAGGGGAAAATATTTTTCTGGGAAGAGAACCGGAAGATAAAGGTATTATTAATTGGAGTAAACTATTTTCAGATACTAAAAAAATTCTTAAGAAATATGAATTAAACATTCCCTTTTTTGCTAAGGTATCGACGCTGAGTGTTGGTCAACAACAGATGGTTGAGATTGCTAAAGCCCTCGTACAGGAGATTAAGCTTCTAATTTTGGATGAACCTACTTCTGCTCTTAATGAGGCTGAAGTTAATTACTTAATGGAAATACTCAAGAACTTGAAAGATAATGGAGTGACCTGTATATACATTTCTCATAGACTGGAGGAATTTTTTAGAATCACAGATAATATTACAGTTCTTAGGGATGGACGGGTGGTCGATACAGTAAGAACAGTAGATACCAGTGAAGAGAAGGTCATTGCTATGATGGTAGGACGCGAAATGAAGAAAAGATTTCCCGTTAGAAATTCTAAGCCTGGGGAAAAGATTTTGGAAGTTAAGGACTTATCGGTATTAGCTCAGCGTAAAATGGTAATCAAAAACGTTTCATTTGATTTAAGAAAAGGCGAAATATTGGGGATAGCTGGCCTTATGGGTTCCGGAAGAACCGAGCTGGTTACCGCTATATTTGGAGAGTATGGAAAGCATGTTACCGGAGAAATATTTTTGGAAGGGAAACCAGTAAAAATTAATTCAGCAAGAGATGCTATGAAGTATGGAATAAGTCTTGTTCCAGAAGATAGAAAAAAGATGGGGCTGGTGTTAATACAAGAAGTCTTTAAAAATATCTCATTGTCAAACCTTAGAAAATTTTCTAATGCATTGAGTATTGATAAGTATAAAGAATTAAAAGAATGTAAAAAATATGCTGATTATCTTACTATAAAGACGCCATCTCTTTTTACAATTACAGAATCTTTAAGTGGAGGTAATCAACAGAAGGTAGTAATAGCAAAGTGGTTAATGTCAAATCCAAAAATTCTCATTCTCGATGATCCGACCAGAGGGATTGATGTAGGGACTAAATATGAGATATATAACCTCATAAACAGACTTGCAGAAAATGGTGTAGGTATAATTATGATTTCTTCTGAGTTAGAAGAAATACTTGGAATGAGTGACCGAATCACGGTTATGTGCGAAGGAGAATGCACTGGAATCTTAGACCGAAAAGATGCAACACAAGAGAGGATAATGGCTTTGGCTTCAACTACTAAAAGAAGCCATAGTTATAGTTAATGAAACCATTAAATTTTATTCATAAAATTAAGAAAATTAAGATTGATATTAGAGCTTATACACTGATATTTGCTCTGCTTATTATCTGGTTACTTTTTGGTTCTTTAACTGGCGGGGTCTTCCTTTCCTCAAGAAATTTTTCCAACCTTTTAAGGCAAATGACTATCGTTTCTTTCCTTAGCATAGGAATGACTTTAGTTATTATAACTGGTAATATTGATCTTTCTGTGGGATCGATGATTGGTTTTATAAGTGTAATAGCTGCTTATCTACAGGCGGTTATGTTCCCTACATTTCTCCCCGGACTATTTCCAACTCTATCTGTCGAACTGTTAGGTATACTGAGTACAATTATAACTATCATTATCTGTCTTTTACTAGGCTTATTAATTGGAATATGTCAAGGCTATATTGTTGCTTATGGAGGGGTACCGGCCTTTATTGTAACCTTGGGAGGAATGCTTGTTCTTCGGGGAGGAGTTCTTGGTGTTACTCGAGGGAAAACAATAGTTCCTATTGAAGATTCTCTCCGGTTAATAGCCCAAGGATATCTGTCTAAAAATCCAGGTATACTTATAGCAGTTATTGCTATAATAATTATTTTTCTGATTACTTTGCAAAGTCGAACAAAAAAGAAACAATATGGTCTTGAAATTAAACCTCTTCCTTACGATTTAGTGGTAGCATCGGTGTATTCAGCCCTTGTTTTAGGTTTCGTTCTGATTATGAATAGTTATAAGGGGTTACAGATTCCAGTATTAATTATGACCATAATAGCAATTTTGTTTACCTACTTAACTAATAACACTCGGTTTGGTCGGTACATATATGCTGTTGGAGGAAACAGAGAGGCAGCCAGACTTTCAGGTATAAATGTTCAATCTGTTGTTTTAAAAACTTATGCACTGATAGGTCTTCTAGGTGGAGTTGCTGGAATTGTTCTTACTGGTTATGTTGCCGCAGGTACCACTAGTGGTGGCATGAATTATGAACTTTCAGCTATAGGTGGTTGTGTTATGGGTGGTACAAGTTTAATGGGAGGCATTGGAACAGTTTTTGGAGCTCTAATGGGTACCTTGCTTATGACCAGTCTCGAAAATGGAATGAGCGTTATGAATATGAGTGTGTTCTGGCAGTATATAGTTAAAGGCTTAATCCTGATTTTAGCAGTTTATGTAGATGTAACATCAAGGAAAAACAAGTCTTTATAAGAGAGTGTATAATATTTAGAAATAAATTAGAAAAAGAAGGAGAAAATTTTATATAATGAAGAGAAGTAAAGCTAGGTTAGGAAACTCAATCGTAATCAGAAAATGGAATTTAAGTAATATTTTTAAAGCAATTCGCAAGCAAGGTTCTATTTCTCGGATAGAACTAACTGAAATTACAGGATGTAGTGCCGGTACAGTGTCAAACCATGTTAGAACTCTGATTAAAAAAGGTTTCGTGATTGAAACCAAAAAAGGTATTTCTTCTGGCGGCAGAAAACCAATACAATTAATGATTAATCCCCACAAAGCTTATATTTTTAGTATTGAGATTGAGGTTAACCAGATAAAGATAGTGATGTTTGATTTAGAAATAAAAGTGATAACCAAGAGTGTTATTCCCATAACCTATAAAGATGATTACCAGAAGAACCTTGAACAAGTATTTTTTGAGATGGATAAGATGAGGGAAGAAAAGAATTTAAAATTAGATAATCTCCTGGGAATAGGAGTAGCAGTACCTGGTTTAATTGATAAAGAGAAGGGTATATTAGAATTTGCGCCTAATTTAGGATGGAAAAATGTTTATATTTTAAAGATTTTTAAAGATAAATTTAACCTTCCGGTAATCTTAGATAATGAGGCGAAAGCAGCAGCTATTGGGGAAAGAGAATTTATCTATCCAAAAATGGATAATATGGTATTTATCTCAATTAATGAAGGAATAGGTTGCGGGGTTATTTTGAATGGTGAACTATATAGAGGAGCTAGTGGAAATGCAGGGGAATTCGGTCATATAATTATTGATAATAATGGTTTAGTATGTCACTGTGGTAATAAAGGGTGCTGGGAAACACTTGCTTCGGAAAGCTATATTGTTAATAGGTATTTAAAATTATCTAATAGTAATAAAGAATTGACTAAGAAAGAGATATATCAAATAGGTAAAAATGGCGATAAAAAGATAATTGAGATATTTAATGAAGTAGGAAGGAATATTGGGATAGGGTTAGTCAATATTATTAATGGGCTTAGCCCTGAATTGTTAGTAATTGGCGGAGGGATTGTAGAGATAAAAGATTATATTTATGATGAAATTATTAAAAAACTTGAGGAAAGTGCCTTATCTATTTCGTATAAGAAGGTAGAAATTAAATTTAGTGAATTAGCTGGTTTAGCTGCAGTTTATGGGATGGCTGATTTAATTATTAATGAAAGAATTAAATTTATTTAATCTAGGTTTCAGAGAGGAAGAAGGTCAAATCATAAAAGGTCCTTTTTTGTAAATCAATTAATATAATTACCTTACTATTTAAGGAGTGGAAAATGAAAGAAAATAAATCATTACATAGTATCTGTCGATGGACTTTTAATGCGGGGAAGGGTGGCTTTGTCCCCGATGATATGAGGCCAAAATGGAATTCTAAAAATTTAAATACTGTTGATATGATTAAGCTGGTAAGAAATAGAGTTGCCCCGAGATTACCGGGTAATATAGAGTTAGGAATTGAAATGCATTATGATAATGAGTTTGATGAAAAGACTGCTCCTGAAATAGCCGATGCCTTAGTAGATTCCAAGATATATCTGGCTATGGTAACTCCAGGAGCTCACAGACATTATGCTTATGGTGGTGTAGCCTCCTTAGATCCTCAGGAGAGAAAGAAAGCAGAAGAATTTGGGGAGAGGACGGTTAATCTTGCTTATGGGACTCTTCGGAAAGCCTGGCATCCCGATCCCTCAAAATGGCCAACTGTGGTTATTTGGAATGGTTCGTTTGGTTATGACCTTGCCTCTATAGGAATTTTTCAAATGTATCAGAATCTTAAGGAGAGTATGGCAAAACTATGCCAATATGAAGAAAAATTGGGAGGAAACCTCTATTTTGCCTTAGAACCAAAACCCAATGAAGGACATCCGGCTCTTTTAATTCCAACCGTAGCCAGTGCCCTGATATTTTGGAATAAGTTAGAAGAAGAGTTTAAAATTACTCGTAATAAAAAGGGAGTGAATAAAGAGTTTGGTCATTCAGAAATGATCGGGCTCGACCATGTATATGATACTATTGAGGAAATAGATAACCATGCTTTAGTTCATATGCACTTAAACAGTCAGGGTTATAATGATGGTATAATTCTTGGCGGACCGGGAAAATATGATATCGACCACGGGACGCGGGTTAATGGTATGAATATAGCCATAGCCGGTTTAATCCGGGAAGCAGATTTTAATCGCTGGAAAGGCCACGATATGCAGGTAAGGCCATATGACAATGAAGAACAAGGAATCGACAGAGTGATTAGGAGTGTGCTAAGCTGGGAGGCCTGTGCCCAAGCTGCCCAAGAACTCGATAAAGAGCAATTAATGAAATACCTCAACAATCGAGAAACCGCTAAAGCAGAGGATATTATGAGAGAAGCTCTGACAAATGCTCAAAAATACTTTGACCGAATGTATAAAGAGTGATTATTAAAAATACAAAAATTAAAAAGCAGGTGTTTTATGGGTTATCTTTTAGGATTAGATATCGGTACCAGTGGAGTAAAAGCTCTATTAGTATCCCCAGAAGGTAAGATTATTTCCAGTAAAACAGTTTCATATCCCCTTACAACTCCTCATCCTGGTTGGGCAGAACAATCTCCTTATGATTGGTGGGAGGCCACTGTAAAAGTGATAAAGGAAACAGTATCTGATAATCCTATTGACTCTAACCAGATTAAAGGAATAAGCCTATCCGGGCAAATGCACAGTTCGGTCTTCCTTGATGAAAAGATGGAAGTTATTAGACCGGCCATCCTCTGGAGTGATACCCGTACCTCAGAACAATGTAAAGAGATTTATGCTAGAGCAGGAGGATTGGATCAGCTAATCCATTATGTATCTAATCCCGCCCTGGAGGGATTTACTGCTCCCAAGATCTTATGGTTAAAAGAAAATGAACCAGAAAATTATAAAAAGGTTAAACATATCCTTTTACCCAAAGATTATATCCGTTATAAATTAACCGGTGAGCTGTTTACCGAAGTCTCTGATGCTGCCGGTACTCTATTGTTTGAGGTAATAAAAAAGAGATGGTCTACCAGCTTATTGGAAAAACTGGAGATTACCCAAGATTTACTCTCTCCGGTGCTTAATTCATTCGATTTAGCTGGTAGGATAACTAAAAATATAGCTGAGCAAACCGGTTTAAAATTCGGAACTTCAGTAGTTGCTGGAGGAGCTGATAATGCCTGTGGAGCAGTGGGAAGTGGAATTATTCAAGAAGGAAGGGTGATGGTCAGTATCGGTTCCTCAGGGGTAGTCTTGGCTCAGACTAATAATCCTCAAGCTGACCAAGAAGGGAGGATACATCTATTTAATCATGCCTGCCCAGATAGCTGGTATATGATGGGAGTAACCTTATCAGCAGGGATATCCTATGAATGGTTACAGAAAAAATTATTTAATAATAGATTAAGTTATACTAAATTAGATCAATTAGCTGAAGAGATAGAGCCTGGTAGTGAAGGATTGATCTTCTTGCCTTATCTTTATGGAGAAAGGACTCCCCATAATGATGCTAATGCTCGTGGTGTATATTTTGGTATATCCGGTAAACATGATCAAAGGCATTTTACAAGATCTGTCTTAGAAGGAGTAGCCTTTGCTTTAAAAGATTCTCTGGAATTAATTAAAGATAAAGGGGTTAAGATTAAAGAGATAAGAGCTATCGGAGGGGGAGCAAAAAGCAGGATATGGCAGCAGATATTGGCTGATATCTTAGGTGAAGAGATAAATCTATTAAATATAGAGGAAGGACCCGCTTTTGGAGCTGCTTTGATTGCTGGTGTGGGTGTCGGTGTATATGACAGTTTTGCAGAAGCAGTGAATAGAATTATTAAAGTTAAAAAGACTATCGTTCCCGGGATTCAAAATAACGAAATATATAATCAAGGTTATCAGCTATATAAGAAATTGTATTACAGTTTGAAAGAAAATTTTAAAGAACTAAAGGAAATGGAAATGGAGTCAAATCTTTATTCTTAAATACCTATAATGTTATTCTCTACAGTTATGTACTAATGCCCAATCATTTCCACCTTCTCTTAGAAACTCCTCCGGCCAATCTTAGTACATAATCCTTTGTGGATTACCAAACTGTGCTTTTAGAATATGGAGGAAACAATCAAATGATAGCGAATTAAGGGATTTAGTTAGAAGAATTGAAGAAGGCTGTCAAGAATAAAGATTTGACCCCATTATATATTTTATACATTAGAGAGGAGAATACTTGAAAGTATGGCAATAAAGTTGATTTTGATTCGACATGCAGAGAGTGATGGTAATGTTCAAAAGAGATTTTGTGGTTTTAAGGATGTCCATTTGACTAAAAAAGGAATAGGGCAGGCGGAAAGATTGTCATATCGCTTAAAGGGGGTACCGGTAGACGAAGTTTACTGTAGTGATTTAAAGAGGGCTCAACATACTGCGGAAATTATTTTTAAAGATCGAGGAATAGATATTATAATAAATCCTAAATTTAGAGAAATAAATTTTGGGATATGGGAAGGTTATACCTTTGACGAAGTTAAATCAAAATATGGATATGGGGATGAATTTAACTTATGGTTTGAAAATATTAATGAGAAAATTAAAATTCCTAAAGGGGAAAGTTTAATAGATTTAAATGACCGAGTTATGACTGAATTAGGCAAGATACTAAAGAGAGATAAGAAAGTTAATAAAGATAAAACTATTGCTCTAGTCTGTCATGGTGGTACTATTCGAGTTATTCTCGGTAATGCCCTAAACCTAGAATTAAAATATATTTGGAATATAGAACAAGATTCAACTGCTTTAAATATTATAAATTATTATGACCATAAAGCATTTGTTGCACTTATAAATGATACCTCTCATCTGGAAGATTGGTGGAAAAGTGGATGGTTAAAGGAGAAAAGAGATGAATAAGAAGATAAAAGAGACTATTCAAAAGATTACCCCCATTAACTTTAAGCTTATGGAAAAAGCCCAAAAAAGATTAGATAATCTTACCAAACCTCAAGGAAGTTTAGGGAGACTAGAGGATTTTGCCGGTCAAATAGTAGGTATTTCTGGAAATCTTAATCCGGAAATCAAAAGAAAAGTAATTTTGGTGATGGCTGGGGACCATGGAGTTGCCCAGGAAAGAGTGAGTGCCTTTCCACAGGAAGTTACTTTTCAAATGGTATATAATTTTATTCGCGGAGGTGCAGGTATTAATGTGTTGGCCAGGCATATAGGGGCAGATGTTTTAGTAGTGGATATGGGAGTGGCTAAAGATTTTGCTTCTGAAAAAGGATTAATTATAAAAAAGATTGCCTATGGTACAAAAAACATCGCTCAGGGTCCAGCTATGAGTAGAGATGAAGCAGAAAGAGCAATAATGGCCGGAATCGAAGTCTTTGAAGATGAATTAAGTAGAAAAGGAATCGACATTGTAGGATTAGGAGAAATGGGAATTGCTAATACTACCCCTAGCAGTGCCATAGTAGCCTGTTTGACTAAATCTAAGGTCGAGGAGGTTACCGGTCAAGGAACGGGGATAAATGAAGACCAACTTAAAAATAAAATAAGAGTAATCAAACAAGCAATAGAAATTAATCATCCTGATCCGGAAGATGGTCTTGATGTTTTATCTAAAATAGGTGGTTTTGAAATTGGAGGTTTAGTAGGTTGTATTTTAGCTGCTGCTGCTTATCGGGTTCCTATTGTAATTGATGGTTTTATTTCTTGTGCGAGTACTTTAATTGCGATTAAGTTAGCTCCTTTAGTAAAAGATTATATATTGGCGAGTCATAATTCGATGGAAAAAGGGCATAAGATTGCCTTAAAATATATAGGGAAAGTTCCTATGTTCGATCTTGGTATGCGGCTTGGCGAAGGGACTGGTGCTGCTTTGGGGATTAGTTTTATTGAAGCGGGGGTTAAAATACTAACTCAAATGGCTACCTTTAGCGATGCTGGAGTAGAGAATAAAAAAGTATAAATTAGTCGTTAGTGAATAGTGAATAGTCGTTAGTATTGCGTGAAAAAAAATAGGAGTCAGAGGTAGGGGTTCGATTCATCGAACCCGCAATAATATATGGGCACGATACATCGTGTCCATAGGCAAAAGACAATAAAATAGAAAGAAGAATAAATATTATGCATAGAGGGAAATTAATCTTTATCACTGGAGGAGCAAGAAGCGGGAAGAGTAATTTTGCTGAAAAGATGGCTCTTAGTTTAGGTAAAACAGTAGTTTATCTGGCTACCGGTCAACCTCTGGATAAAGAGATGGCCTACAGAATAAAAAAACATAAAACTAAAAGGCCAGCTGAGTGGGAGACTTATGAAGAACCAATAGAAGTTAGCGAATTAGTTAGTAGTTTAGGCCGGGAAAAAGAAGTTATACTAATAGATTGTTTAACTTTGTTAGTCTCTAATCTCTTATTAAGGGAAAAGAATAAAGTTGGAAACCCTCCATGGGAAGAAAAAATTTTATTAGAAATTGAAAAGCTAACTGAGATTTCTTATCAAGTTCCTGCTCAAATAATAATTGTCTCTAACGAAGTTGGTATGGGTTTAGTTCCAGATAATCCCCTGGGAAGAGTTTATCGGGATATTTTAGGTAGAGCAAATAGCATAATTGCCCATAAAGCTGATGAGGTTTTTATGATGATTTCCGGAATACCATTAAAGATAAAGGGCTAATAAAACAATGAAAATTTTAAGAGATTTATCTTTAGCTATACGTTTTCTAACTATTATCCCCATAATTTCGTTTCCCCCCTCCGACGATACTAATCAAAATGAAGAGGCATTAGCAGAACATTTGGCTAATTCTATGGCTTTCTTTCCGCTGGTAGGAATGTTAATGGGGGTATTGCTGGTACTTTTAAGAAGATTATTTTATTACCTCCCTGTTTCTTCATTGGTAGGTGATACTTTAGTTCTAATTTTTTGGATCTGGCTTAGCGGAGGGTTACATTTAGATGGTTTTGCCGATAGCGTAGATGGATTTTTGGGAGGACATAATAAAGAGGAAATACTAAAGATTATGAAGGATAGTTCTACCGGGGCCAAAGGGGTAGTGGCATTAGTTTCTCTTTTATTATTAAAGTTTGTTCTTCTGGTGGAGATGCCCTTATTCTTAAAAGATGCCGCTTTGTTTTTTACTCCCACTATAGGACGTTGGAGTATGGTGATAGCCGCTTTTTTAGGTAGACCAGCTCGCTTAAAAAATAGTATGGGTAAATTATTTATGGATTATGTTAGCTGGAAAGAGGTTATCTTCGCCAGTTTAACTATGGCAGTTATAGGTATTTTATTATTTAGATTATACTTTCTGCCTCTGGTGATGGTAGGAATAGGGCTAGTATTATTGATCTTAAAATATTCCCAGAAAAAAATTGGTGGTATAAGCGGGGATATATTGGGAGCGATAAATGAAATAGTGGAAGTTTTTTGTCTATTAGTTATATACTTATCAAATTAGTGGAAATGGGGTCAAATCTTTATCCTTGACAGTTGACCCCTTTTTAGCTATCCTTTATTTATGGCCAGAGCATTAAGAATTAAATATAAAAATGCCTTATATCATATTACCTCTCGTGGGAATGAAAGAAGAAATATATTTGCAGACGACCCTGATCGGGATTTTTTCCTTCAAACTTTAAAAGAATCCCTAAATACCTATAATGTTATTCTCTACAGTTATGTACTCATGTCCAATCATTTCCACCTTCTCTTAGAAACTCCTCTGGCCAATCTCAGCGAATTTATGAGGCAATTTAATATTACCTATACCTCTTATTATAATCGAAAATATAACCGGGTCGGACATCTCTATCAAGGCAGATATAAAAGTATACTGGTTCAAAAAGATAATTATTTACATATCTTATCCCGTTATATTCATCTTAATCCGGTAAGAGTGGTAAAGATGGAGAATGTTCCCCTATCAGAAAAAGAGAAATATTTAAGACACTTCAAATGGAGTAGCCTGAAAGGTTATATAAATAATAATAATCCACAATCCTTTGTGGATTACCAAACCATCCTTTTAGAATATGGAGGAGACAATCCAAAAGGACGTAATAACTACTGGCAAGCTCTACAAAGCGATATATCTTCAAAGCTGGAAATAAAAAAGCAAATCATCGGAAATTCTATTTTGGGAAATAAACAATTTGTCCAAGAGATCGAGGAGAAATATTTACTGAAAAAAGAAAAAGAGATTCCTTCTGTCAGGAAGATTCATAGCTATTGTACAAAAGATAAAGTCATTGAAATCGCCTGTAGAGAGATAGGCAAAACATGGGAACAACTAAAAAGTACACCGAATAGCCATCGCCAGATATTAATGGAAATGTTATATCGTTATACCGGTTTAAATAATCGAGAAATTGGGGAACTCATGGCTTTGGATTATAGTACGGTTAGTGTGGGAAGAAGAAGGTTAAGGGGAAAATTATTTAATGATAGCGAATTAAGGGATTTAGTTAGAAGAATTGAAGAAGGCTGTCAAGAATAAAGATTTGACCCCATTATATACCATTATATTTCATTATATTTTATTTTAGAGGGGACTCATGAATGTAAAGGAAGATACAAGGTCTAAGCTTGATTTACTTCTTTCTATCTTTATTGTATTCTTTAAGATAGGAGTATTTACTTGGGGGGGAGGCTATGCCATGCTTCCTCTTATAAAAAATGAAGTAGTAGAAAAGAAAAAGTGGATTGGTTCAGAGGATTTTATAGACGGAATAGGAGTATCACAGAGTATTCCAGGACCAATTGCAATAAATACTGCTACATTTGTTGGATATAGAATCTGTGGAACTTTAGGTTCTATAGTAGCTGTAACTGGAGCAATACTTCCTTCTTTTGTTACGATAATATTAGTGGCAATGTTTTTCTTAGGATTTCGAGAACTTACAGCGGTTCAAGACTTTTTTAAAGGAGCAAATCCAGCTATAGTTGCTCTCATTATAAGTGCAGTAATAGATATAGGTAGAGATGCTCTAAAAAGATACAGAGAAGTTATTATTGCATCAATTCTCTTGTTTTTACTTCTCTACTTTAAGATACATCCTATATTGGCTATAGTGATATCTGCTATCCTAGGATTATTTTTAGGGGAGAAAAAATGATTCTAATTCAACTTTTTCTTATTTTTGCTCAGATAGGTCTTTTTGCATTTGGAGGAGGATATGCAATATTACCTCTTATAGAAAAAGAAATAGTGAATAATTTCCACTGGCTTACCTATAAAGAATTTTTAGAGGTAGTTACTATTTCCCAGCTTACTCCAGGACCTATATCTATAAATGCTGCTACATTTGTAGGATATAAAGTAGGTGGAATTCTAGGTTCTATTGTCGCAACTGTGTCTGTGTGCCTTCCTTCAGTAATAATTATACTTATCGTTGTTAGATTCCTAAAAAAGTTTGAAACAAATATATGGGTAACGAACATTTTGAAAGGCTTAAGACCTGCTGTGGTAGCTTTAATTGCTTCTGCTGCTTACTCTATAATAAAAGGTGGAGGTATTTCAGATATAAAAGGGATAATTATCGGAGTAGTAAGTTTTCTCCTATTAAGGAGTAAAAAGCTAAACCCTATTCTGATACTTATTCTGGCTGGAATAGTAGGAGTGATAGTGTATATCTAAAGAGCAAAGAGCAGCAAAGAGGGTTCAGGTCTTCACAGGCTGACCCCGATATTTGCACCATTTCCTCAATGAAAGGAGGTTTAAATATGACAGATATCTGGCTTTCTTGATAATTGACTTTATAACCTAGCAGTAATATACTTATAAAGCTTAGTCAAAAGATAATCGCTTTTTAAATAGGCCTGTACACTGCGGGCAGGTTTTAAACTTTTTTTGGGGAATTTTAAAACTTTAAAGAAGGTGGTATTTTGGAAGAGCAAGCTATAATAGAAAGGCTCATGGAGCTCGACACCAGAGCAGCTGATAAAAGCGCAAGAAGGAAAAAACAACTGGCTGACCTGGAACGCCGATGTAAAGAAGAAGAACAGAAAATGTTCAGG
>PFIP01000058.1 GCA_002782675.1 Candidatus Infernicultor aquiphilus | reverse complement strand
CTTATTGGGTACCTTTATCACTTATAGGATTACTTGGTCTGGCTTTAATTGCTTTGGATACTATTATAGTTTGAGGTGATAATAAGATGCCCACACCAATGGGATTTGAGTTGTTAAAACAGTTATTTAAAAAACCAGCTACCAATGTATTTCCGATTACCTATTATCCTGAATCGATCTTAAAATTATTGGAAAAAATTGAAAAGGGAGAAGCAAAGATACATCCTCCTGTAGAAATACCTGAAAAATTTAGAGGAAAGATTGTTTACGATAGGGATAAGTGCATAGGTTGTAAATTATGTATACAGGTTTGTCCTGCACAGGCAATTGAATTTATTCCCGATAAAAAGAAGATTAGAATTCATATTGATCATTGTATTTTCTGTTCTCAATGTAACGATATATGCCCGGTAAATTGTCTGCATATGAGCGATGAATTTCTTCTTGCTGATACAGATAAAAAATCATCTAAATTGATTGTAGAATAAGATTAATTGTAAGGTTATAAATAAAAAAATATAAGAATAATAATTCTATAGTTTATTAATAAGATTGAATTTTTTATCTCTTAATATTTTTATTATTTTTAGGGAACTCTCCAAAATTTCAGGGCTGATAGAAGCAGAATAATCAATAATTTTAGGTTGTATACCGATAAAAATAATTTCTCTGGTAAGTTTTTCTAAATAAGAAATTAAAAAAGAAAGAGGAATATTATGGGTAGTTAGGTGCATAGTATTAATTCTATTAGGACTGATTATTCTAAACTCACCTGGTTCGAGGTCCATTTCTACTACATCGATGAGTACTACAAGAGTGGGCCTATTTTTTTTAATGAGGGAGGTAAAATTTTCAGGAGCAACCCCACAATCAAGGGAGAGCCAATGGCGATCTTTAAAATTTCTGGCAATAATTGATCCTATTCCATCATCACCTCGAAGTGTATTTCCTATACCCATTAGAATATAACTTTTTAAATTCATCTGGTTGTTCCTTTTATTAATTAGCCTATTTACCAATTCTCCTATTGATTAATTGGTTAATCGGGTAATTGGTAGATTGGTTAATTGGCAAATTGGTTAATTGATGGTTAATATGCTATCATAGTAAAAAAGATTTGACAAATTAAATCATAAATAAGTAAATTAAAATAGAAAAAAAGAAGGATTTTTACAATTAAGGTAGAATAAGTAAAGTATATGATTATGTAATCTAAAAATAATAAAAAAACTTTTATTTAAGGTATAGGAATTTTAATAATTCCTATACCTTAAATAAGGAATATAATTTATTATTATAGGGGTGTAATAAATATTGAGTTAAGGGCGAATTAAGGGGTTTTCAAGGGGAAGAATTCCCCTTGAATATCTTGCCAGTAGTTAAGATAGGAGTATGATTTTATATGAGAAATATGAGAAAAGCGAGTAGGATTTATAAGAGAAAAAGTAGAAGTAATCTGGAAACTTTTATCATCTTGATCGGTGCAATTATAATTTTGGGAGTAGCGTTTCATTTAGCCAGAGACAGAAGTTATATCCCCCCTGAAAATCAAATAACTATAGAAGAAAAAAAAGAAGAAGCTCCGGTAAGAGAAGTTCCTGTGGAGTCACCCTCAAAGATAACAGTTGAGAAAATTAAAGAAAATACAGAGCTAAATACTCCTCTTACTGAGTCGAAGGTAGTCAACACTCCAAAAGTAGAACCTGAAGCAGAGGTAATAAAGGAGTCCGAAATATCGTCAGAGAAGAAAGTGTATACTGTTCAGGTAGGGGCTTTTTCCACTGAAAAAAATGCCCAAAATTTAGCTCAAGAAATAAGAGATAAAGGATATCAGACTTATGTAGTTAAGGGAAAAACTCTTTATAAGGTTCAGGTAGGAGAATTTAAAAACTACCAGGAAGCTCAAAATATTTCCCAAAAATTAAAAGAATTAGGTTATCCCTTTTTTATTACTTCTAGATAACCAAAGGAAATTAAATCTTGACACAAAAGAAAATACCTTATGTAGCAATTAATCGTTTATCAATATATTATCGTTGTTTAGAGAGAATTAGCGAAGTAAAAAATTTAGTGAGGTAGCAAAAAAATTTGACAAACTAGCAAGACAAGAGTAATATAAAAAAATTAAATAAAAAGAAAAGATTTTTACCAATGGCTAAAGTATAATAGAACAATTTTTAAAAAACAAAATGTTGTTATTGTTACACAAGGACAAGGAGAAGTATAATTTTGCAATATATTTTTTCCAGTAATTTCACTAAATTACTCGAGAACCTGAAGAGTGACTATGAGATTTACATTCCGGTTAAAAAAGGTGAACAGCGTTTTTATAAAAAGTATATTGACTTCACTGATGATATTGTTATCGGTGAGGTGCGAGCCTTTGAACCGCTAAAATCTTTTTTCTTCCGTGCACGTGAAATCGTTGCCGAAAACTTCAAGTCTGATATTCCTCATACAAGCCAAAAACCTTATTGTATAGTTGGTATGAAAGCTTGCGATCTTAAAGGATTAAAAATACATGATTATGTATTCAAAAATCATGATTTTCAAGATCCTTTCTATATTAATAGGCGTAAAGATAACCTTATTATTTCTGCCGATTGTACTTCTGCTATAGATACATGTTTTTGTCTTGCCCTAAATGTTAAACCTTATCCCCTTGAAAATTTTGATATAAATCTTTCTGAGGTGGGAGAGGATTTTATTGTTGAGGTTGGCTCGCCAAAGGGTAAGAGGCTTGTTGAAAAATATTCTTTTCTTTTTGAAGAAATAAAAGATAAATTCCTTTCCCAAAGAAACGAACAGAGAGAAAAAGTTACTAAAGCAGTCGAAAAAAATATAAAAGAAAACAAAATTCCTCAACAGGATTCATTTAAGGGTATTATTGAAAGAGGATATGAATCAGATATATGGGCTGATGAAGCAGACAAGTGTGTTGAGTGCGGAGCGTGTAATACAATCTGTCCTACTTGCCACTGTTTTTTACTTTATGATCAGAAAGATGAAAACCGGATGGCTCGTTTGCGTATCTGGGATTCTTGTATGATAAAAGATTTTGCTCAAGTTGCAGGGGGGGCAAATCCTCGACCAGAATTATGGATGAGATTAAGAAATCGATTTGAAAAAAAATTTGATTTTTTTTCAAAAGTTGCTAATATTTATGCCTGTACAGGTTGTGGTCGGTGCATATCTGCTTGTCCTGCAAAGATAGACATTAGGAAAATTCTTAATAGATTGGTGTATGATGTATAAGATTAAAAATCCGTATAGGCCTATTAGGGCTGAAATTACAGGAGTCATATCTGAGACACCTACAATAAAGACGATAAGGATTGTACCAGAAGAACCAATAACATTTGAAACAGGCCAGTTTATAGAACTTACCATTCCGGGGATTGGTGAGGCTCCTTTTACCCCCTCATCAAGGCCTGCTATGAAAGGCATAATGGAACTAACTGTTATGAGTGTAGGCAAGGTTACCAAAAAGGTTCATGAACTTAAAAATGGTGATATTGTAGGTGTGAGAGGACCTTTCGGGAAAGGTTATCCTATAGATAGGTTTAAAGGCAAGGAGATATTAGTTGTAGGCGGTGGATGCGGATTTGCTCCTCTTAGAAGTTTGATGTATGAGCTTTTTGATAGGAGTGGAGAATTTAAAAAATTATTTTTTAGAGGTGGTTGCAAGACACCTCAGGAGTTGCTATATAGAGGTGAAATAGCTGATTGGGCCAAACGAAAAGATTTAGATATAAAACTTAGTGTAGACAAAGGTGATAGCGGGTGGAAAGGGAATGTAGGTGTTGTAACTACTATTCTGGATGGCATAGATATGGATTATGAAAGTGGTATTGCCATTGTTTGTGGGCCACCAGTAATGATGAAGTTTTCGACTAAAAAACTACTTGATATAGGCTTTAAAGAAGAGAATGTATACCTTTCTATGGAGAAGAATATGTCATGTGGTATAGGAAAATGTGGTCATTGTAGATTAGGGATATACTATGCTTGCAAAGATGGTCCTGTTTTTAGTTATGATAAGGTAAAAGATTTTTCAAATATATGGGAGTAGAAATGTACACCAGCGCAGAACAAATTCATCAGGGAAAATTAAATATTAAGCCGAAAAAAGGCAAGGATTTAAGACTTTTTATAGATCTTGATATTTGTAACTCTGGTGAGTGTAAAGAGTGTGTTATCAATTGTAGTTATTATTATCATCCAAATAATAATGGGATTATTTCTATAATAGAACTGGTAACATATGCATTGGTATGCCGTAAATGTGAAGAGCCGCACTGTGTTAATGCTTGCCCGGTAGAGGCAATTGAACAACAAGAAGATAAGTTATTGATAAGACATAATATGAGATGTATAAGTTGTAAATCATGTTCCTATGCTTGTCCTTATGGCACAATATATCCAGAAAATGTTCCGCTATTAATTCATAATTGTGATTTTTGTTTTGAGAGAAGGGATCAAAAGGATGAGATATTATGTGTAAAGAGCTGCCCTTATGGTGCATTAGGTTTAAAGAAAGGTGATATCGGACTGGATGAAAATAGTTTTTTAGTTGGTGATAATATTATAGTTCACTCAACTCATTGGAATAGGGAGAAGGCATGATTTACATATTTTATTTTTTATTTTATGGATTTTTTTTAACAGCTATTATCGGACTTCTAGCCAGTTGGATAGATAGAAAGGTTACAGCCAGGATACAATATCGCGTTGGCCCACCTCTTTTGCAACCATTGATAGATATTGTAAAGCTTCTAGGTAAAGAGACACTTATTCCAGCAGGTTCATCAAAGATAACGTTTTTGATGGCCCCAATTATTGGCTTGGCAAGTGTGATATTAGTATCTACTTTATTATGGATAAATAATATTAACCCGGCAAAAAGTTTTTTAGGTGATTTAATAGTAGTATTATATTTTTTAGTAATTCCTTCTGTAAGTATTATTATGGGTGGTTTTGCATCAAGAAATCCACTTGCAAGTTTAGGTGCATCAAGAGAGATGAAGCTCGTATTAAGTTATGAGCTTCCTTTTATACTTGCGATGTTAGTTACGGTGATAAAATCTGGGTTTACTTTTAGGCTTGGTGAGATATTAGCTTTTCAAGCACAGAACGGAGCGTTGGTTAGAAGTTGGTCTGGTGTTTTAGCTTTAATTGTGGCCATAATATGTATGCAGGCTAAATTAGCACTAGTCCCTTTTGACATCCCTGAAGCAGAAACGGAAATTAGCGGTGGCGTATTAATAGAGTATTCGGGTTCTGGACTTGCTATTTATAAACTTATGAAGAATATGCTTCTGTTTACACTTCCATTCTTTTTAATAATTGTATTTATAGGTGGTTTAAGATTTGATGGTATACATCTCTTGTATGGTGTGTTAAAATATATTTCATTAGTCGCCTTGATGACAGTTATAAGAAATACCAATCCCCGGGTAAGGATTGACCAGGTCGTCAAGTTTTTCTGGGGGCCTATGACTATAATTGCTATAATAGCTGTAGTATTGGCATTATTAGGAAGATGATAATATGAGTATGAAATTAAAAGCACTTCTAAAATCGGCGTGGGTATTTCATTTGTCCACCGGGAGCTGTAACAATTGTGATATTGAAATACTGGACTGCCTTACTCCGAGATTCGATATTGAGCGGTTTGGTATGCTTCTTGTAGGGAGCATAAAACACGCTGATGTTCTTTTAATTACTGGTTCAGGTAATCGGAAGTCGATGGAAAGGGCAAAAAGACTATATGAACAGATACCAAAGCCATGCCTTGTAGTAGCAGTAGGAGAATGTGCTTTATCAAGAGGTATGTTTATTCATAGTTATAACTGTCCTGTTCCGATAGATAAGGTTATTCCTGTAGATGTTTATATACCGGGTTGTCCCCCAAAGCCAGAGGCAATAATTGCCGGTGTAGTAAAATTGATTGAGAAAGTTAAAAAAGGTACTGAGAAAAAGTCATCAGTTTAAGGTATAGGAATTTTAATAATTCCTATACCTTAAATAAGGAATATGATTTATTATTATGAAGAATATTAAAGACAAGATATTCAAGGGTCTAATAAATATTGCGGTGAGGGTGAATTAAGGGGTTTTCAAGGGGAAGAATTCCCCTTGAATATCTTGTCTGTACTAATTATCATACTGAATGACAAAGGAGCCGAAGTATGACACGGGAAGAAGTTTTATGTGATTTAAGAAAAAAATTTAAGGATGACATAATTGAAGTTTTAGATAAATCTCCTAAGAGAGTATATATCGAGATTAAACCTGAATCAATAATTCAGGTAGCAAGTTATATTTTTAAAGATTTAAAAGCTAGGTTCAATACCGCCTCTGGTGTAGACACACGCTATCATATGGAAATTCTTTATCATTTTTTGATCGAAGATATTAATCTATTGATTTCTTTAAGAGTAAAATTACAAAAACCAAAATTAGAAATAGATTCTCTTTCAACTATATTTGAAGGTGCAAACTGGATAGAAAGAGAGATACATGAAATATTAGGTATAAATTTTAAAGGCCATCCTGATTTGAGAAGACTTCTTTTACCAGACGATTGGCCAGATGGTGTTTATCCATTAAGAAGGGATTATAAAGAGTGGGATAAGAACGCTATCAGAGATAGAGGGGTATAATGGCAAAAACAATAATACCAATAGGTCCATATCATCCATTACAGGAGGAGCCGGAATTCTTTATACTTACTGTTGAAGGAGAAAAGGTTGTAGATATTGATGTGCATATTGGCTATAATCATAGAGGAATAGAGAAACTCTCTGAGACAAAGACATTTGATCAGTCCACTTTTGTGATAGAGAGAATTTGTGGTATATGTTCAACAAGTCATCCCTTTGCCTATACGAGAGCAGTAGAGGATATTATTCCTATAGAAGTGCCAGAGAGAGCCAAATATATAAGGACTATAATAGCTGAAGGTGAAAGGATACACTCACATCTCCTATGGTTAGGTCTTGCCGGCCACTTCTTAGGATATGATACTGTATTTATGTGGACATGGAAGCTAAGAGAAGAGATTCTTGATGTGATGGAGATATTAACCGGGAACAGAAATAATTATGCTATGTTTAAGCCCGGAGGGGTAAGAAGGGATATAAAATCTGAAGATATACCAGTGGTTATTAAAAAGATTGATTCTATCGTACCTACATTGGAGATGCTGAAAAAAGCAGTTATAGACGATCCGGTTATACATGCTCGGACGAAAGGAATAGGCGTTCTTTCAAAAGAAGACGCTATAAATTATTGTGCACTTGGACCCACTGCAAGGGCTTCGGGTGTAGCCAGAGATGTGAGAAAAAACTCACCTTATGGAGCTTATGATAAAGTAGAGTGGGATATGATAGTTACCCATAACGGTGATGTTTTTGATAAATTGGTAGTAAGAGTATTAGAGGTCTTTGAGTCAATAAAGATAATAAAGAACTGCTTCTTGAACCTACCAGGCGGTGAAATAGATGCTAATATTAAGGATATTCCTCCAGGGGAAGGTATAGGACATATAGAAGCGCCAAGAGGCGAGTGTTTCCATTATGTAAGAAGCGATGGAACAAACAGGCCTGTTCGTCATAAGGTCAGGGCGCCTACATTTATGAACCTTCCTACATATAAAGCTACTGTTATAGGTGAGGACATTTCAGATGCGACGATAATTTTAGCTGCTATAGATCCTTGCTATTGTTGTACAGAAAGAATGACTGTATGTAACATAAAGAGGAAGAAGATATATAGTGGGAAAGATTTAATTAAACTTTCTCGAGAAAAAACCAAGATATTAAGAAATAAGATGGGTGTTAAATGAATTTAACTACGCAATTTTTTAAATTCGATAATCTATCAATGTTTGTGGGAATATTTATTGGAATATTTTTCCTGCTAATTATTATTTATTCTTTTGGGTTTATGTCGCAGAAAAAAAGACTGATTTACTATTATTCTTATTTAATCCTTACTTTTATAAGTTCACTCGGTGCTGTCTTTTCCAATAACCTTATTCTCTTTATGGTATTCTGGGGATTTTTAGGACTTCTTTTATATTTATTAATCGGATTTGGTCAAACGGAACATGCTTCTTATACGGCTAAAAAAGCATTTATAATAATCGGTGGCACAGATGCCCTTATGCTTCTTGGGCTGGCTATTATTTGGCAACTTACAGGTTCACTTCAGATGGATAGAATAAACATAACATTAAATACAAAGATAGCGGTTTTAGCATATATGTGCCTTGCAGTAGGTGCTTTTGCCAAGGCAGGCGCTATGCCATTTCATACTTGGGTTCCAGATACCGCCCAAGATGCCCCCACACCGGTTACTGCCTTTTTTCCAGCATCACTAGATAAGCTTTTGGGGATATACTTCCTTGCCAGAATTTCCCTGTATATGTTTAAAATGAGCCCAGCTTTAAATACTGTCTTAATGATGATAGGCAGTTTTACTATTGTGGCTGCGGTTATGATGGCACTTGTGCAACATGATTTAAAGAAACTTTTAGGGTATCATGCTGTAAGCCAGGTCGGTTATATGGTCTTAGGAATTGGTACAGGTAATCCTATCGGTATAGCAGGTGGATTGTTTCATATGCTAAACAATGCTATATATAAATCCTGTCTCTTTCTTTCAGGTGGTGCAGTGGAAAAAGAAGCAGGAACAACTGATCTTGAGAAGCTGGGTGGTTTTGCTAAGATTATGCCTATTAGCTTTATTACATTCTTAATAGCATCATTGGCCATATCAGGAGTTCCTCCTTTAAATGGGTTTGCATCGAAATGGATGATTTACCAGGGTATAATAAAGACAGCTGGTAATGGTAGTCATCTCTGGATAATATGGCTTATTGCAGCTATGTTCGGTAGCGCCCTTACCCTGGCGAGTTTTATGAAATTAATCCATGCTGTATTTTTAGGTCAATCGGTTAATGAGAAATTTTTATCTAACCAAACATCGATGAATGGTGGAGTGATAAATAACAAGCCAAGAGAAGCTAGTCCAGCTATGTGGATTCCTCAGGTTTTTCTTGCAGTTCTCTGTGTAATATTTGGTGTATTTGCTTACAGAATACCTCTTAAAATGTTTATCTTCCCAAGTTTAGAAGGGAAGGTAGAATTCTTCGGTATATGGAATGCAAGTCTTGCTACTATTTTAATAATTGTGGGGATTATAGTTGGTGTTATAATTTATTTTTTGGGCACAATCACAAAAACTAGAGAGACAGAAGCCTTTATTGGTGGAGAAATATTGGAAAAACAGACAAATATGAGGGTTTCAGGAACCGAATTTTATGATACAATAAAAGACATAACTCCCTTAGATACTATTTATAAATTAGCCGAAAGAAAAGTATTTGATATTTACGACATTGGCACTAAAATGACCTTTGGATTTAATAAGATTTTGAGCTATTTACACAATGGTATACTCCTTACATATCTTTCCTGGTGTCTTTTAGGAATGATAATACTATTTTATATTTTATTAAGGTAATGAGATGATAGAATTATATATTTTATTAGTGCTTATGATTGTTGGAGCGATAGTCACGATTGAGTTAAAAGACCTGCTTGCTGCTGTAATATCTATTGGAGCTGTTGGTATGGTGCTTTCGATAGTTTTTTTAATAATTAAAGCACCCGATTTAGCTATTACACAGATTGTTGTTGAAATGTTGTGCTTTATTATATTATTAAGGGCGACCTTAAAAAAAGATCTTCCATTTTCAACAACTGGTAGTTGGCTTTTTAATACTTTTGTTGCTGCAGGTTTTATTGCAATATTCTTATTTGTAGCTGTAAAAGCCTTTAAAGATTTACCTGAATTTGGCTACCCTATTATGAGAGTTGCCAATATATATCTGAAAGAAGGGTTAGTTAAAACAGGTGCATCTAACCTCGTTTCTTCAATTATTCTTGATTTTAGGGCCTATGATACTCTAGGCGAGGCTACGATATTATTTACCGCGGTAATAGGTGTTCTAACTATTGTTCGGCGTATAGGCAGAAAGAAAAAAGATGAGATTGTGGAGGAAGACGATGAGTAAAGAACATGATGCAGGTATGTCTCTAATTGTAAAAGTAATTACTCGTTTTACTGTAGGACTTATACTACTTTATGGAATTTATATAGTTTTACACGGTCATATATCGCCTGGGGGAGGATTTGCTGGTGGAGTTATTATAGCACTTTCTTTTGTAAACCTTATGCTTGCTTATGGTAAAGATGTGGCTTTAAAGAAACTTCCTAGAAAAACAATTTCGTTTTTTGAAAGTACCGGTGCCCTTCTATTTTTAAGTATAGCTCTAATAGGATTTTTTGGTGGATACTTCTTTTTAAATTTTATATCAAAGGGAGAACCTTTCAGGTTATTTAGTGCAGGTATTGTACCTTTTTGCAATATAGCCATAAGTCTTAAAGTTGGCGCCGGGCTTTTTGCTATATTTATCGCCTTGGTATTATTAAAATTTGATTGGGAGAAAAAAGAATGATAATATATTTGCTTTGTCTTATGCTTTTTTGTTGCGGACTTTATTGTATTTTAGTAAAAAGAAATATAATCAAGATCATTTTGGGAATTATTATAGCAGAATATGCTGTGAATCTTTTCTTTATACTAGTAGCTTATCGTATGGAAGGCAGGGCTCCAATTCTTTCATCTGAGGTTGAAATTGTTAATATGGTTGATCCTCTTCCTCAAGCACTTGTTCTTACTTCAATTGTGATTGGGCTGGCAACAACAACATTGCTTGTGGCTATCGCAATGAGAATATATGAAAAGTACGGGACGTTTGATATTACAAAAATTAAGGAGTTAAAGGGATGATAGCTATATCTCATATAATACCGCTTTTTGTGGCTATATCTCTATTAGGGGCATTTATAATTTCAATAATTGGTAAGAGGTTAAAATGGATACCAGATGTAATAGGAAACATAACCACACTCATTTTATTAGGTCTTTCTGTTTTAGCTATGTGGACGATAGTTACAAAAGGTACTCTTGTATATAGTGTTGGTAGCTGGAAGTTACCCATTGGAATAGCTCTTGTATTAGACGGTTTGACGGCCTTTATGCTAATAACTGTAAATCTGATAGCGTTTTCCGTTTCCATTTATTCCATAAGTTATATGGAGAGATTTACCTCGAAATGGAAATTTTATACCTTATTCCTGTTGATGGTGGCTGGGATGAACGGGGTAGTGGTAAGCGGTGACATATTTAATCTATTTGTATTTTTAGAAATAGCCTCTGTTGCAAGTTATGCCTTAGTTGCTTTTGGTACAGAACGTCATGAGCTCGAAGCAGCGTTTAAATATACTGTAATGAGTAGCGTAGGTTCACTTTTTCTCCTTCTTGGAATCGTATTTTTATATAGTTATACCTCTACATTGAATATGGCGGATATGGCGAATATTCTGGCTCAAAAAAGTGCAAGTAATATTATCATCATGGTGATCGTCTTATTTATTACGGGGTTTGGGCTTAAGGCAGCGCTTGTTCCTTTTCATGCCTGGCTTCCGGATGCTCATCCTTCTGCACCAGCTCCAATATCGGCAATGCTTTCAGGGGTATTAATAAAATCACTGGGAATATATACATTATGTAGAATTTTTTACAATGTAATTGGAATAAACCCTACCCTCTCTTCAATACTTATGATACTAGGAACCCTATCCATGGTTATTGGAGTATTTTTAGCTATTGGACAATGGGATTTTAAGCGACTTCTAGCCTACCACTCTATAAGTCAGATTGGGTATGTTATTCTAGGGATTGGTCTGGGCACCCCACTTGGTATAATAGGGGGTTTGTTCCATCTTTTTAATCACTCCGTATTTAAATCATTGCTATTTTTGAATTCAGGGGCGGTGGAATATGCTACCGGTACGCGAGATTTGAAAAAAATGGGAGGATTAATTGCGAAAATGCCTGTTACCGGTACTACAAGCCTTGTTGCCTCTATGTCAATTGCAGGTATTCCTCCTTTTAATGGTTTCTGGAGTAAATTAATTATTATAATTGCAGCTGTGCAGGCTAATCGCTTAGGATATGCTTTCTGGGCTGTTTTAGCAAGTATATTAACTTTAGCATCTTTTACGAAGGTTATGAAGTATGCCTTCTTTGGTAAACCGAGAAAGAGATGGAGTGAAGTAAAGGAAGTGCCTATTTTCATGAAACTAGCGATGGTAACTCTAGCGATTATTTGTGTAATTGGAGGGGTTTTACTTATTTCTAATATAAATCAAATTTTTCTTAAACCTGCTTCTGACGTGCTTTTAGAAGGCACAAAATATGCTGATATAGTCTTTAAGGGGATACAGTAGATGAAGAGTAAAATAATTATGTTTTTCGTAGCATTTATAGTATGGTGTCTTTTAGATTGGGTGCCAGATTGGCAGCACCTTATTGTTGGTGGATTTGTTTCTGCATTTGTTACCTTTATGATAGGAGATTTATTTATAACCCGGCCACATGTATTAAAACATCCGTTGCGGTATTGGTATTTTTTTGCTTATTATTTACCTATATTCTTATGGGAATGTTTTAAGGCAAATCTGGATGTTGCATATCGTGTTTTGCATCCTCGGTTACCTATAAATCCGGGAATAGTTAAGGTAAAAGTTGAATTAAAAACAGATACAGCCTTAACGTTTCTAGCCAACTCCATAACCTTGACTCCTGGTACAATGAGTGTTGATATAGATAAAGACAATGGTATTCTATATATACACTGGATTGATGTAAAGACAAAAGATATTGAATCGACCACGAGAATTATTGTTGAACGTTTTGAAAAAATATTGAAAAAGATTTTTGATTAGAGGATAGGATATGAAGATATTTAGATGGTTTATAGGTATGATTTTTTTAGTGGGGATTGTTATTTTAATTATAATACGCCCGCTACCATTTCTTTTTTATCCCGACCTTCCCTATATTGGGTTTTTAGGTAGAGCCCTTTACATAATTATTCTAGCCTGTATTTTATGCCTTTACCGAATATGGAGAGGTCCAACCGCGGCAGACAGGATAGTTGCAGTCGACATTCTAGGCATTATGATTGTTGGGCTATGTGCTATTTTAACTATTTCAACAGGTAGGCCTTGGTATATAGATATAGGCATAGCATGGGCACTTCAGAGCTTTATATGCGCACTTGCACTTTCTAAGTATTTGGAGGGGAAAGGATTTGATGATTAATATTATAGGTTTGATATTTATCAGTATAGGTCTAGCTTTTGATTTCTTTGGGTGTCTGGGGCTTGTACGTCTTCCAGATGTATATTGTCGTCTGCAAGCAGCTACAAAGTGCGTTACTCTTGGTACTTGCAGTATTCTATTTGGCACATTTCTTATAGTAGGATTTACTGCTGCTGGATTAAAATCGCTTTTATGCATAATATTTATTATTTTAACCGCTCCCGTAGCAGCACATACTATAGCCAGAGGTGCACACAGAGCAGGAGTAAAACTCTGGAAAGATAGCATTGTTGATAAATATGCGGAAGATAAAGAGGGAGAAGCTTAAAGCAAGATTAAGAATTAAGTAAGGATATAATTATAATATGAAACTTCCCAAAGTAAGAGAATTGATAGAGGCAATAAAGGCACTTATCCAGGGACCGTATACTTCTAAATTTCCAAAAGAACCACATATAGCTCATCCAAATTTCAGGGGTCAGCCTGAATTTAATCAAGATAAATGTGTTGGTTGTCTTGCCTGTAAGGAAGTATGTCCTGTAGAAGCTATTGCCTATAAGGATATAGTCGATAAAGACAACAATGCCAAACGAATTATAATCCATTATACGGATACCTGTATATTCTGCGGGCAGTGTGAAGCTGCATGCATTGTTAATCACGAAGGAGTTAAATTGACCAACGATTGGGAACTTTCATTTTTTGACCGGAGCGAATCCGATGAGAGGATAGAAAAGGAGCTGCAGCTCTGTGAAATTTGTGGAAAACCTATTGCCTGTAAGGATCATTTAAAATGGATTTCTGAAAAAATAGGTGAATTATCCTATTCAAATCCTACCCTATATTTATCCCACCTAAAAAGCCTTGGCATTGTAGATGAAAATATTATATCAGCGTTGAAAGATAAGGGACGTTCTGATCGAGTAAAAATTCTATGTGCCCGCTGTAGAAGAGAGACTACCTTAACTACAAAGTGAAAAATATAAAATGAATGAATAAAATTTAATGAAGAAATTATGATAGATGGAAAAAGATATAGGGCACACAGAAAATACCTTCAAAGATATCCTTAAGAAAAATATAATGATTGATGTATTAACTGTTTCAGCTACTTCAGCTTAAGAGGTGGCAGATAAGATGGTTAAAGATGGAGTTAAAGCCATCTTAATTTTTGCCCCTACCTACATAATATTACTACTAGAAATTAAGTTACATGATGTTGATTTATCTATTGAATTTGAAGGGTTGACCTATTACTTATCTTCATAATAAAATTATTTCTATTTTAAATTTGTGATTTTTTTCACAAAATTATTTGTAAATGTTTTAATTAATATAAGAATTGTTGAATAAGTATTTTTTAAGAAAGAAATATGAGTTTAGATCAAAAATAACTATTAAGTAAAGTTTCCAAAAATATTAAAAATTAGAAATTAGAAAGGGATGATAAAAGATGGAAGATCTTATGATAAGCGAAGTAACTAACTGTTATGAGAATAAATCAGAAAATCTTATACAAATACTTCGAGAAATTCATAAAAAACAAAATTATATTACTCCTACCCAATTGGAAGAAGTAGCTCAAAAGTTGAATCTTCCTTTAAGTAAAGTGTATGGAGCAGTCACTTTTTATACCTTGTTAAGTCCAAAGCCCAAAGGAAAATATGTGTTAAGAATTTGTTCCAGTACTCCTTGTTATATGGCTGGAAGTGAGAATTTATTAAAGTATCTTAAGGATAAACTCAAAATTCAAGAAGGAGAAACTAGTGCAGATGGACTTTTTACTTTAGAATCAACTAGTTGTTTAGGTATTTGTGCAGTTGCTCCAGCAATAATGGTAAATGATAGAGTATATGGTGATTTGAATATTCAGAAATTGGACCAAATAATTGAGAGGCGTAAAAGAGGAAAAATAGAAAAAGAAAAATTTGTTAGTTTAAGAGCAAATATTTTAAGCAATAAAGAAGGGAGGATAGTTTTACAAAATTGTGGAATTATTAATCCAGAATCAATTGAAGAGTATAAAATGAGAAACGGATATGCTGCTTTATCAAAGGCAATTATTAAGATGACTCCTCAAGAGGTAATTAAAGAAGTAAAGGATTCAAAGTTAGTAGGTCGAGGAGGAGCAGCCTTTCCCACAGGTTTAAAATGGGAATTTACTTTTAGAGCAGCAGATAAACCTAAATATATTGTTTGTAATGCAGATGAAGGAGAGCCAGGAACTTTTAAAGACCGTTTAATTTTAGAAAATGATCCTCATAAAATTGTTGAAGCAATGGTTATTGCGGGGTATGCTGTTGGTGCAGAATATGGTTATATTTATATTCGAGGAGAATATAACCTTTCTATAAAGAGAATAAAACAAGCTATCGAGATGGCAAAAGAACAAAATTATTTGGGGAAAAATATCTTGGGGACTAAATTTTCTTTTAATCTAGTAATTAGAGAAGGAGCAGGAGCATATATTTGTGGCGATGAAACTGCTCTAATGGAATCTATTGAAGGTAAAAGAGGAGAACCAAGATTAAAGCCTCCTTATCCTCCTACCTCAGGGCTTTGGAATAAACCAACAGTAATAAACAATGTAGAAACTTTAGCTAATATTCCTTCCATTATTTTAAAGGGAGCAGATTGGTATAATAAAATTGGACTAGCTGAAAGTACCGGGACTAAAGTGCTCACCCTTTTAGGAGATATAAAAAATCAGGGAGCAGTGGAAGTGCCCTTGGGTACGAATTTAAAAGATATTCTTTATGATATTGGTGGCGGTATAAAAGAAGGGAAAAAATTGAAGATGGTTCAATTAGGAGGTCCTTCAGGAAGTTACTTATCCCCGGATATGATAGATATATCTTTAGATTATAAGATTTTATCTCAAACTGGCTTAACTCTGGGTTCGGGTGTGGTATTAGTCTTATGTGAAGATAGGTGTGTGGTAGATATAGTAAGAAATATAGCCCGCTTTTTCCAACATGAATCTTGTGGAAAATGCACCCCTTGCAGAGAAGGTACAGCAATAATATATCAAATTTTAACTAAGATAGCTCTGGGAAAAGGTGAAAACAATGATTTAGAGACCCTGAAATTATTAGGAGAAATTATGAAAGATGCCTCTTTTTGTGGATTAGGACAGACTGCTCCAAATTCTTTATTAAATACTTTGCAACTTTTCCCTGAAGAATATCGGGAGCACATTCAAAAGAAGGGTTGTCCCTTGAATGTATGTAGAGAGTGATAATAATATTTATTATATAAAAGAAATAATTATGTTTTATAAGAATTTTAAATTATTTAAATTAGGAGAGAGAAGGGAAGGAAGGCTATAATGACAGAAGTAAATTTGACCATAAATGGTCAAAAAATAATAGCTAAAGAAGGAATAACCATACTGGAAGCTGTTAAACAAGCAGGGATTAAAATACCTACTTTATGCACTATGCCTGAATTAGGGTTTTCTCCAGGTTCTTGCCGAGTTTGCGTGGTTGAGGTTGAAGGTGCACCCACTTTATTAGCATCTTGTATGACTGATGTAAGAGAAGGAATGGTAATTTATACTAATAGCGAAAGGGTTATAAAAGCACGCAAAATTGTTGTAGAATTAT
>PFIP01000081.1:3681-4798 GCA_002782675.1 Candidatus Infernicultor aquiphilus | reverse complement strand
TCGCTTTTACGATTTGAATATACCCGGTACAACGACAGATATTGCCTCTCATATAATCTCTAATCTCATCTTCGGTGGGATTAGGATTTTCTTTTAATAATGCCGTGGCAGTCAATATCATACTCGGGGTGCAAAAACCACACTGTACTGCCGCATTCTTTAAAAATGCTATTTGCATAGGATGCAGCTCATTTCCCTTTGCCAGTCCTTCGATGGTGGTAATTTCTTTGCCATCGACAGTTGCCGCTAAGGCAAGACAAGATAAAACCGGTTCGCCATTTAATAAAACGGTGCAAGCACCACATTCCCCGATACCGCAGCCGTATTTACTTCCGGTTAGAAATAAATCGTTTCTTATAATATTAATTAAAAGGTCATTTGGTTTTACAGAAAGCCTTCTTTTTTGGTTATTAATAGTGAACTCTATCTCTAATTTTTTCATATTTTCAATTCACCTCCCGCTCTCTCCCAGGCTAACTTAACCGCTTCCTCAGTCAGTACTTTAGCCACTTTACTTCTATATTCCGCCGTAGAACGAACATCATTTATAGGTCTTATTTCCTCTGCTGATCTTTGGGCTACTTTGGTTAAAAGTGCAGGAGTTAATGGCTGATTTATTAGCATATTTTCTGCACCCTTCGCTCGGATTGGCCTTTCAGCAACAGCACCAAATACTATCTTGCAATCTCTACATACCTTATCTTCTCTCTTAAGATAAACTGCTATATTAATTTTGGAAAGGTCAGCCTTCACCCGACTTATTTTTAAAAAACTACTTCCGGTATTCTTATCCAGAGCAGGAATATCTATCTGTATCAGTAATTCATCTGAAGAGATAACTGTTTTCCCTGGTCCGATTAAAAAATCTTCCACTGCTACCTGACGTTCCCCCCTCTTACTAACTAACTTTACTTCTGCCCCATATATCATTAAAGGGGGAGCGGTATCAGCTGCCGGTGAAGCATTACATAGGTTACCGGCGATGGAGCCCATATTTCTTATCGCTGGTGCTGCCATAGCTTTGATTGCTTCGGACAGGGCGAGATATCTGGTTCTAACTTCTTCTGACTTTTCCACTTGGGACAAGGAGGTAACTGCCCCTATCTTTAATCCATCG
>PFIP01000081.1:0-3631 GCA_002782675.1 Candidatus Infernicultor aquiphilus | reverse complement strand
ATCTAGTTTTAAATTAGTCGTTTTCATTTTTACCAGGAGGTCCGTACCTCCGGCCAATATCTTAGCCTTTTTATCCTGATATTTAGCCAGCAAATCCAGAGCTTCCTCTAAGGTATGAGGAGCAAAATATTCAAATTCAGAGGCTAAAATTTTAGTATTAGTCTGCAATTTTCTCACTCCTTTCTTCTTTTTCTTCTAAAGCTTTAAGAACCTTTTCCGGGGTAATGGGGAGTTCATAAAACCTGATTCCAATGGCATTATAAACCGCATTGGCAATAGCAGAGGCTACCGAACTTAAAGCTGCTTCCCCTATTCCTTTTGCCCCGAAAGGACCAGTTGGTTCATAGGTGTGAGCAGATTGGACCGTAAGAGAATCTATTTTGGGCATCTCCACAGAAGACGGAATCTTCAAGTCAGTGATCATACCATTACATTCTAAATTGCCGGTAATAGAACTATATTTAGTCTCTTCTAAAAGACCAAAACCAAGTCCTCTACTAAAAGCACCAATTATTTGCCCTTCCCATAAATCTGGATTAATGATAGTCCCTGAGTCACCCATGATGACTGCTCGGGGTATTTTAATTTCTCCGGTCTTGGTATTTACTTCTACTTCCACAAAGTGGGTAATGAAACAAGGAGGACAATTCTTCTGCCTCAGACTACCAGTATAGGCCATAGTCCCCCAACTCTTAATTTGGGCAGTTTTTGCTATTTCATCCACCGTTTTATAGTTTTCAGGTAAACCCTTAGGATAAATTATTGCCTGTCCCAGCTCATCATTATAAGCCAATTCCAAATTATCTGGTAAATCTTTAAAGAGAGTTGCCGCATAACCTAAAAGTATTTCCTTAACCTTTTCAGCTACAAATTTTATTGCTCCACATCCACAATATACTCCCCTGGTGGCATGAGTATTAACATCATAACCAGTTGAACGAGTATCTACCCCATTATAAATACCTACTTTATCATAAGGCACCTTTAAGACTTCGGCTACCACTTTTGCTCCGGCATCCCAGGTTCCTCCACCCACATCCATAAGTGCAGTTAATACGTCTACCGAGCCATCTTCATTAATTTTAATGGTAGCGCTGGAGTAATCTATAACTTCACCAAGATTAGGGCCCCCGGTACCAGAAGTATGAAATCCTCTGGCTACCCCCAGGCCTTTTCTGATTTCTCCCCTTTTTTTAGAAGGCAGAGTTCTCTTCTCCCATCCAACAAGTTTAGAACCCTTAATTAACATCTCTTCCACTCCACAACTTCTAATAATTGACCTTACCGTAGGTCCTTGCCCCCAAAACTCATCCCCTTTTCCTACGTAATTTTTCAGGCGAAGTTCTAGAGGGTCTATATCTAATTTTTCAGCTAAAATATCCATTAAACACTCTACTGCAAAATTTATCTGGGGGTTACCATATCCTTGCAGTGCACAGGTAGGGACTTTATTAGTATATACAGCAGTGCCTTCATATTTTAACTTTTTCCACTTATAGAGAGAGGCAAACCATCCCGCTACACATCCTAAATAAGGATAAGCCTGAATATTGTGACCACCGATCTCCACCCAGACCCGACAGTGGGCAGCAGTTAAGATACCATTTCTTTTGGCACCAATTTTTAAAGTGGTCCTTAAAGGATATTTTGCATGATCATATATATCTTCCTCTCTTGAACTTACTAATTTGACCGGTCTTTTTGCTTTTAAGGCTAAAGCGACACAGATAGGGGTAATTGAATTCATTTGAATACTCGAACCAAAAGAACCACCTATAGTAATTCTTTTAACATTTACTTTGCTAAGGGGAAGGTTAAAGATATTCCCTAAAAGGATACGTACATTGTGAATTCCTTGAGAGGTGGTCCAAACTGTAATCCCTCCGTCAGCTTCAGGTATACATACCGCAGATTTTGTCTCCAGTTGCATATGATAAACTCTTTGAGTGTTAAAGGTTCTTTCCACGATTTCATCTGCTTCTTTAAAACCTTCTGCAATATCACCAACCTCAACATTTCGCTCACAGGCAATATTGTTATTTATATCGACTCTTTCTTCGCCAAGGTAAACATAATCATATATTGGTGGTGCATTTGCCTCCTTAGCTTCATCAAGATTTATTAGTGGTGGCCATTTTTTACCCCACTCTACTTTTATCTTTTTTAGGGCGGCAAAGGCCTCTTCTTCTGTTTCAGCAGCACAGGCAGCTATCGCTTCTCCCACGTGACGAACTTTATCTTGGGGTAAAACTGTTCTATCCCGGTAGGTCTTTTCTGGTATACTAACTATGCGCTCATTATAAAGAATATTTGGAACATCATTAGGGCCAAGACATATTGCTCCCATTTTTTCCGCTTCACTATAATCAACCTTCTTAATCTCAGCATGGGGGAAAGGACTGCGTAAAACAACGGCATATAATTGACCAGGAATATGGACGTCAGAAGAATAAATTTCTTTCCCGGTTACTTTACCAATATTTTTTAGGTCAAAATTTTTTCCAATAAAATCAAATTGCTGTTTCTCCAAATAAAAACACCTCCTTCTAATAATAAATAATCTTTTTTAGCTGCTAATTTCGGTTTTCTTTTTACAAAATCATTCGGGCATCGACTACCTGTAAACCTTGGTTAAATAGGAATACAGGGTTCAAATCTATTTCCTTAATTTCAGGATTATCCATAACCAGCTGAGATATTTTCATTAAAACATCTCTTATTGATTTGACATCTTTAGGTGTCTCTCCTCTTATTCCTTTTAATATTTGATATCCTTTAATCTCGGAAATCATCTCCTCGGCATCTCTTTCTTCTAAAGGAAGGATACGGAAGGAAATATCTTTCAATATCTCCACAAATATTCCACCTAAGCCAAACATAATTACCGGACCAAAATGAGGATCTTTCATTATTCCGATAATAATCTCGGTTCCCTGAGGAATCATCGAATAAGCTATTATCCCGCTTATTTTTGCTTCTTTTTTATATTTTTTCACCTTGTAAATAATATCTTGATAAGCTGCCTTAGCTTCTTTTTCGTCCTTAATTCCTACTTTTACTCCTCCTGCCTCTGTTTTATGAATGATATCTGGAGAAACAATCTTCATTACTATAGGAAAATTTATTTCCTTGGCCAATCCAACAATTTCATCTTCGCTTTTTATTAATTTAAAATCGGGAACAGAAATTCCATATTCTCTCAATAATTCTTTTGCTTCTGTTTCCAATAAAGACCTTTTTTCTTTTTTTGCCTTCTCAATAATCTTATGCACTTGCTACCTCTGTTCTTAAAATTATCAGTTTAAATTCCCAAATAATGCTTCTTAACATGTTCACTATTTAAAAGTTCTTTACTATTTCCTTTCATCACAATTTTACCATTTTCCAAAACATAGGCCCTTCCTGCGAATTGTAAAGCATAAATTATATTTTGTTCTATAAGTAACATAGTAAGTCCTTTTTTCTTTAAAATAGACAACTTTTGATAAATACTATCTATTAGTTTAGGGGCTAAACCTTGAGAGGGTTCATCAAGCATTAAAAATTTAGGTTGACTTGCCAGGCTTCTACCAATGCTAAGCATCTGCTTTTCACCACCACTTAATGTCTTCGCCATTTGCTTTTCTCGATT